>JAJDNY010000127.1 GCA_022340425.1 Desulfobacteraceae bacterium
GTGGACCGGCTGCGGGCGCGAAACTCGGCGCGCGGCGGCACCGCTAGGGGGCGGCCGCCAACCCCCGGCTCGTGGTTGTAATTTCTTGTTTTTTGGCATATGTCAGGCCGGAAATCGGGAACACTTCCAAGGGGTGCGGGCTTGGCGCGTCGTTGGCGCCGGCCGGGCCCGTCAAAAAAAAAGGACTCAAGCCTTCCCGCCTTGAACCCTTTGGTCGCGCTGGAGCCGGCGAGCGGACTTGAACCGCTGACCTGCTGATTACGAATCAGCTGCTCTACCAGCTGAGCTACGCCGGCACGTTTGGCTCAGGGTACTACTGTGTTTGCTGACCAAAATCAAGAGAAATATTCCATTCAAACCCTGACGAACCGGCTTGCCGGCCACCATCAGAGCATCACCTGTCTGGGGGTGGCGGGGGCCGAAAGCGCCTATCTGGCCGCCCGCCTCCGCCAGGGCTTGAACCGGCCGCTGTGCTGGGTGGTGGCCGACGGCCGGGAAGCCGAAAAACGCATCCGCGATCTGGGTTTCTTCGGGGTGCGTCCGCCGTTGGACAGCCATTATTTTCCGCCCTACAACATCCTGCCCTACAAATTTATCGCCTACCACAACCAAACCGCCGCTGCGCGCATTCAGACCCTTTATCGACTGTTGGACGCTTCGCGCCCGCCCCTGCTGGTCACCACCATCGCCGCGCTGCTGCAGCGGCTGATTCCCAAGCGTGAGTTGGTGGCCTATTCCGAACTGCTGCTGAGCGGAGAGGAAATCGACCGTGACGCCCTGATCGCCAAACTGATCGCCGGGGGTTACAGCCGCAGTACGCTGGTGGAAGAACCGGGGGATTTTTGCGTGCGTGGCGGGATCATCGATCTCTACTCGCCCTTGTATCCCGATCCGCTGAGAATCGAGTTTTTCGGCGACACGCTGGAGGCCATCCGGTTTTTTTCCGCCGAAAGCCAGCGCACCCTGCAATCCATTTCGGAAGCGGTTGTGGTGCCGGCCCGGGAAACGATCCTCAAAACCAGCGATGCCGAGGCCTTCATCAACCGGATTCGGAAGCTGGCCGCCACCGAGAACATCGCCGTTTCCAGAACCCGCAAGGTGGTGGACCGCATCAAGAACGAAGGGGTTTTCCCGGGAATCGAAAGCCTGTTGCCCCTGCTCTATCCCAGCCTGGGCACGCTCTTCGACTATTTGCCGCCCCACACGCTGTTTCTACTGGAGGAGCCGGCCGTTCTGGAAAAAGCGGCCCGCGAAGCCGAGAGCCAAACCCGGGCCAACTTTGACGCCGCGCGCGGCGAAGGGCGGTTGTGCGTGCCGCCGGAGGACCTGTGCTTGAATTGGCCGGAAGTCCGCAGCCGGCTGCAAACTGCCCAGCCCCTGCTCCTCAAACTCTTTTCGGTCAAGAAGGACGCGGGGTTGGCCGGGGAGAACCCCCTGGAAATGGCGTTTAGGGTAAGCGACAACGCCGGTCTGGAAATCCAGCTCAAAGACTCCAGGCCCACGGGAAACCTGTTCAGACCCGTGGCCGACTGGCTTCGGGCGCAGCAGCGGGCCGGGCACACCGCCCTGGTGGTCTGCAGCACCGCTGCCCAGGCCGGGCGAATCCAGTCGCTGCTGCAGGCCTACGACCTGAACTTGGACGTGATCGCGGGAATGCCGGATATTCAGCCGGGGCGAACCGCCGCTTGGATCTGTCTCGGGGAGGTGAGCAACGGCTTTGTCTGGCCCTCGGAGCGCTTGGCGGTGTTGACCGAAAACGAGGTTTTTCGCACCCGCCGCCGGCAAACCCGTCAGAAACCCGGCTCTGCGCGGGTGAAAGTGCTTTCCTTCGAGGACCTCAAGCAGGGGGACCTGGTGGTCCACGACGAGCACGGCATCGGGCAGTATGCCGGGCTGGTGAAACTGCAGCTCGAGGGGGTTACCAATGACTTTATCCTGATCCGCTACCGCGATGATGACCGGCTCTATCTGCCGGTGGAGCGCATGGGGCTGGTCCAGAAATACATGGGTGTTGACGGGGTCGCGCCGGTTCTGGACAAAATGGGGGGCAAGTCCTGGGACAAAGTGAAGCAGCGGGTCAAGAAATCGGTCGAAAAGATCGCCGGCGACCTGCTCAAGCTCTATGCCGCGCGCAAGGTCGAAAGCGGCTACAGTTTCCGACCCGGGGATGCCCGCTTCAGCCAGTTCGAGGCCGGCTTTCCCTACGAGGAAACCCCCGATCAACGCAAAGCGATCGAGGATTTGCTGCGGGACATGGCCAGTCCCGCGCCCATGGACCGCCTGATCTGCGGCGATGTCGGCTACGGTAAGACCGAGGTAGCCCTGCGGGGTGCATTCGTGGCCGTCATGGAGGGCAAACAGGTGGCGGTGCTGGTGCCCACCACGGTTCTGGCCGAGCAGCATTTTGCGACCTTCTCCCAGCGCTTTGCGCGCTACCCCATCCAACTGGCCTGCCTCAGCCGCTTTCGCGCCCCCCGGGAACAGCGTCAGATCGTTCAGGATCTGGCCGCCGGCAAAATCGACATCGTGATTGGCACCCATCGGCTCCTGCAAAAGGATGTGGCCTTCAAAGACCTGGGCCTGATCATTCTCGACGAGGAGCACCGCTTTGGTGTCAAACACAAGGAAAAACTGAAGAAAATCAGGAAAACCGTGGACGTCCTGGCCATGACGGCCACCCCCATTCCCCGCACCCTGCACCTGTCGCTGACCGGCATCCGGGACATCAGCGTGATTTCGACCCCGCCCGAGGAGCGCCGCTCCATCATCACCTACATTTCGGAGTTCGATGACGCGGTCGTGGTGGAGGCCATCCGCAAGGAACTGCAGCGCAAGGGGCAGATTTTTTTTGTGCACAACAATATCCACGGCATCCAGAAGATCGCCGAGCACCTCAAAGAACTGGTCCCCGAGGTGCGTTTGGACATCGCCCACGGGCGACTGGGCGAGGACGAGCTCGAGGGGGTTATGCTGCGCTTTATGAAGCGCGAAACCGACATGCTGGTCTGCACCGCCATCGTGGAATCGGGTCTGGATATTCCCGCTGCCAATACGATCCTGATCAACCGCGCCGATCGCTTCGGGCTGTCGCAGATTTACCAGCTGCGGGGGCGGGTGGGGCGCTCCGATGAGCAGGCCTATGCCTATCTCTTCATTCCCAACGAGAGCGCCCTCAGCCGGGACGCCCAAAAACGGCTGAAGGTGCTGATGGAGCACAGTGACCTGGGCTCCGGCTTTCAGATCGCCATGAGCGATCTGAAAATCCGCGGCGGCGGCACGATCCTCGGGGCCAACCAGTCCGGACACATCGCCGCCGTAGGCTACGACATGTTCCTGAAGCTGATGGAACACGCTGTTTGTGAGATGAAAGGCGATCCGGTGGTGGAAAGCCTGGAGCCGGAGATCAACATGCCGATGTCGGCCTTTCTGCCGGAGGACTACATTCTGGATATCGACCAACGCCTGAGCGCCTACCGCCGCCTGGCCCGCATGACGGACCTAAAGGAAATCTCGGATTTCAAGGCCGAGTTGGAGGACCGCTACGGGGCGTTGCCCGAGGCCGGCGCTAACCTTCTGCTGAAAATCATGCTCAAGGTCCTGGCCGCGCGCGCCGGGGTCAAGCGTCTGGACCTGCAGCTGCAGCAGCTGCAGCTTTTCTTTTCCGAAATGCACCAGAAAACACCCTATGGCATCGTCGAGTTTGTCATGGCGCGCAAGAAGACCTGTGAGTACACCCCGGATCAGGTTCTGAAAGTGCGGCTCACCAAGGGATCTGCCAACCGCCTGCTTGTTCAGGCCAAAAACATCTTGAAAGAAATCAGCGCCCGTGTTAACCCCTAAAGGCTTATTTTGCTTGAAATAAGTTGCCGCGGGTTTGCCAGCCGTGCTTTTGCGCGGATTCCGGCGTGTTGCCCGCAACCCTGATCCGGGGCAGGGCACCATCTGAAACGGGCCTGCCAAAGGCTGGGGAAGGTGGCGCCAAACCGACCAAATAGGTTTAATCGGGCGGCCTTGGCCGTCGCTTTTTTTTGCCTCGCGGCCCTCTTGGGGGGCTGCAAGGGGGGGGATTCCGAGCAGCGCCCGCTTTTCCTGTTGCGGGTGGGCCAAAGCGTCGTGACCCCCCTTGAGTTCCAGCGCGCCTTTGAAATCGCCAAGGTCGCCTATCCCCACAACACCCTGCAAGAGGCCGCCGCGCGGCGGGAGGCGCAGCTGCGGCTGCTGGAGGAGCTGATCGATGAGCTGATCCTGGTGCAAGAGGCCCACAGCCTGCGCATTGCGGTGAGCCCCGAGGAGTTGGCGGCGGCGGTTGAGAAAATCAAGGCCGATTATCCCGAGGGGGTTTTTGAGCAGGTTTTGCTGGAAAATGCCATCCCCTATGCCGAATGGGAAAAGGCCGTCCGCCGGCGCCTGCTGATCGAAAAGGTGGTGGAGGCCGGGCTGATCGACACCGTCGAGCTCACGCCGCAGGATATCGCCGCCCACCTGGCAACCCGCGGACAGGCGGCGGCCGGATCATCGGCGGCCGGCGATGCCCCCCCAGCCTCCGAACCGCGGATCGACACCCGGCTGATCCGGTATCTGCGCAAACAAAAAGCCGAAGCGGCTTATGCCGGTTGGCTCAAAGGTCTGCAGGCGAAGTACGCCGTTGAGATCAACCACAACCTATGGAACGAAATCACCGGCATAGAGCGTTGAGCCGGCCGGAACGACTTCTGTCGCTGCTTATGCCAATCTCCGCAAACACCATGACGGGTTTCTTTAATCGCCACCGGGGGAAAGTCCCGGGTTTGTTTTGGCACCAAGCACTTCTGACCGCCGGCATTCTCTGCCTCTGGGCCCTTGGAACTGCCGCTGGGGAGGTGGTCGACCGGATCGTGGCGGTGGTCAACGACGACGTGCTCACTCTGGTGGAGTTGGATCAGGCCCTCCGGCCGTACCGCAACAAGTTGGGCACGATGGGGTATCCCCCTGATAAAGAGCATCAGATGCTCTTCAAGGTCCGTGAGGATATCCTCGACCAGTTGATCAACGAGAAGCTGACGGACCAGGAGATTCGCAAGGCCGATATCAGGGTCAGCGACCAGGAGGTTGACAGCGCCATCGAACGGCTCAAAGCCGCGCGCTTTCTGACCGAGGAGGACCTGCAGGCGGCCCTGGCGCGCGACGGCATGAGTCTCGACGATTACCGCCGGCGCGTGCGGGAGCAACTGCTGCGAACCAAGCTGGTCAACCGCCAGATCAAGTCCAAAATCGTGATCACCAAGGAAGACGTCAAGGCCTATTACGAGCAACACCGGGATCAATTCGGGGGGCAGCGGAAATACCACCTGCGCAACATCATCATGCAGGTGCCGCCTCCGGCCGGGGAAGAGGAAAGACAGGCGGTTTTGCGTGCCATGAGCGCGGTGCACGCCAAGCTGAAGGCCGGCGAATCCTTTGCCGCTTTGGCCCGCCAATACTCCCAGTCGCCGATGGCCGGCGAGGGGGGGGATCTGGGGGTTTTTGGATTGAGCGATTTGAGCCCCCAAATCCAGGCCGCAGTTCAAAACCTCAAGCCGGGGGAATTTTCCCAAATCTTGGATACCGAATACGGCTTTCAGATTTTCGAGGTCAAGGAGATCCTGGAAAGCGGCGGCAAACCGCTCGAGGCCGTCACCGCCGAAATCGAAAGCAGGCTGTTCGACGAAGTGGTGAATCAAAAATTCACCGAATGGCTCCGGGAATTGCGCCAGCGCGCTCACATCAAAATCATCCAGTAAGATGGCAACTGAAAATCACCCCTTCGCTTTCGGTCAGTACCTGCGCGATCTCAGGCTGGAGAGGGGCATCAGCCTGGAGACGATCTCCGCCCGAACCCGGATCGGGATGGGCAATCTTCTGGCCATCGAGCGCGAAGACCACCAGCGGCTGCCGGCCGTCGTCTTTGTGGTGGGGTATCTCAAGGCGTATGCCCAGGCCATTGGTGCGGAGCCGGGGGAGGCCATCCGGCGCTACCACGCCAGCCGCCGGGCATACAACGACACCCTCCGGACGGATGCCGTGGCCCGGGCACCCAAACGCCGTCCCTGGTTCCGGCTGTGCGCTGTCCTGGGGCTGCTGGCGGTGGCGACCGGCCTCTCGGTTTTCGGGTTCAATCGCTGGCAGCGTGCAGCGCGCCCCACGGCCCCGGCTGTCTCGCAGGCGCCACCGCCGGCGGCGGTGGCGCGCGGCGGCAGTCCAGCGGGGGAACAGACGCCGGCGCCCGCCGCCGCCCCGGCCGAGAAGCTCAGCGAATCGCCGCCGGCACCGGTGGAAGCCGCCGCCGCTCCCGGGCGCCCGGAAACCGACCCCGCCACCGAATCGGTCGGGCCGCTGGCCCTGGTGGCCCTGGCGGAGGAGGAGACATGGCTGAAGGTCATCAGCGACAACCAGCGACCGGTGGAATACCTGCTCAAGCCCGGTGAAAAGGTGACCCTGGAGGCCCGCCGCGGCTTCAACCTGCTGATTGGCAACGCCGCCGGCCTGAGGCTGACCCTTAACGGCAGACCGGTGAGGGTCCCCGGTAAAAGCGGGCAGGTGGTCACCCTGCAGCTGCCCTGAGAAACGGGGGGAACCGAATAGCGCTATGCACCGCGATCGAAGCAAAATTCTGGCCGACAGCATTCGGCGCCTGTTGAGGCGCGGCGCATCGACCCACCTGCGTAAAATCGTCAGGAAAACCCATGCCGCCGACCTGGCGGCGGTGTTCCAAACCCTGTCGCCGGCGCACCAGCAACGGCTTTTTGAACTGATCGAAAGCCGTGAGCAGAAAGGAATCGTGCTCAGCGAGCTGGACCGCGAGACTTTCCTGGATCTTGTCGAGGATCTCGACCTGGATGAACTCGTCAAAATCCTCGAAACCATGCCCAACGACGACGTCACCGACCTCATCGGCCAGCTTCCCGAGGCGCGCTCCAGCGCGGTCCTGGAAAAGATGAAAAAGGAGCACTCGGCGCAGGTCGAAGGGCTGCTGAGCTACCGGGACGATACCGCCGGCGGCATCATGGTGACCGATTTCATCGCCCTCCGGGAGGATTGCACCGCGCGCGAGGCGATCGCCTCGCTGCAGAAGGAGTATCAGGATGTGGAGATGCCCTTTTACCTCTATGCGGTCGACGAGAACGGCCGCTTGGTGGGCGTCAGCTCCCTGCGGCAGCTGGTGCTGGTGCCGCCCGAAACACCGCTGAAGGCGTTTATGACCCGGGATGTTTTTTCAGTCCAGACCGACATGGACCAGGAGGAGGTCGCCAAGGTGGTGGCCCGCTACGACATCTTGGCCGTGCCGGTGGTCGATGACTCCCACCGGCTGGTGGGGATCGTCACCGTCGACGACGTCATCGACATCTTCCGCGCCGAAGCCACCGAGGACATGCTCAAGATGGCCGGTGTGGGGGATGAGTTCATCGAAACCAAGTCGATCTACAAGAGCACCCGGATGCGTCTGCCGTGGCTTTTTGCCAGCTGTTTCGGCGGCATCGTAGCCTTTTACGTCATCAACCACTTTGAACCCAGCCTGACCCGTTTCGCCTATCTGGCCGCATTCATCCCGGTCATCATGGGCATGGGGGGCAATATTGGCACCCAGTCCTCCACCATCGTGGTCCGCGGACTGGCCACCGGACGCTTGATGGTGCGCGATCTGCGAAAGGTTGTGTTCAAGGAGCTGGTCATCGGGGGGGTGCTGGGGGTGTTTTACGGCCTGCTGATCGGTGGGGTCGCACAGGCCCGCTACGGCCGGTTGAGCTTTGCCCTGGCGGTCAGCCTGGCGGTGCTCTCCTCGATGGCGATCGCCGCCCTGGTGGGCTCCATGGTGCCCATGCTCTTTGCCCGCCTGAATATCGACCCGGCGGTTGCCACGGGCCCCTTCGTGACCACCGCCATCGATATCATCAGCGTGTTCTTTTACTTCCAGATCGCAACCACCCTTCTGGGCATCTGACATGGCATCCTTTTCCACCCCGGCCATCACCCTGAGGCGCATCCAGCACGGGGACTTCGACCTGATCCTCAACTGCTTCACGCTGGCGCGCGGCAAAATGTCGGTCATCGCCAAGTATGCCAAAAAGAGTTCCCGGCGCTTTGGCGGGGTGCTGGAACTCTTTTCCCTGCTTCAGCTGCAATGCTCGGTGGGCCGCGGCCTGCCGATCCTGCAGGAGGCCGAATTGAAACATCCCCATGCCGGCATCCGCGGCAATTTCCGGAAAACCGCCTATGCCAGCTACTGGGCGGAGCTGGTCAACCTGTGGATGGAGGAAAACGTCGCCAACCTGGCGCTCTTCAACCTTTTGGCGCATGTCCTGGCCGAACTGGACAGCGGCGATGCGCCGGACGTGGCGGTCTTGAATCTTCTGTTTCAGGTGCGTTTCATGGCGCTGGCCGGTTTTCTGCCGGAGCTGAACGCCTGCTGCGCCTGCGGCTGTCAGCTGGAGCAGCTCCGGAGCCGCGGGCTGCGGATAGACCCTGCGCGGGGCGGGGCGGTCTGCGGCCGTTGCGGTGGCCCCGGTGGCGGTCCGGGCGAATTGTCCAAGGGGACCCTCAAGCTGTTGCAGTGGCTCAGCTGCAGCGACCTGGCCCAGGCCGGGCGGGTTCGCTTCTCGCCGGCCGCCGTGGCCGAAAGCACCGCTTTTCTGGAAGCCTTTGTCCCCTATCACCTGGGCAAAACCCCGCGCAGCCTCAAGTTTCTGCGGGAAATCCGATGACACGGGAGAAGCTGCGATGCCCCCGAGCCTGCACCAGGCGCTGACCGCACACCCGGTGAGCGCCTCGGCCCCCTGCCGGATCGACATGGGGGGCACCCTGGACATCAGTACCTTTCACCTGCCCCTGCGGCGGCATGCCCCCTGCACCGTCAACCTCGCCATGGCGCTGCGCACCCGGGTCGTGTTGCAGCCCCATGCCGTGGGACATGTGAAAGTCTCTTCGCGGGGATTTGAAAGCGCGGCTTTCCCCACCCACCAGGCGCCTTTCCGGCATCCCCTGGGGCTGATGTTCGCCATCGCGGCTTTTTTCGACGCCGATGGCGTCCACATCCGGATCGACTCGGCCTCCCCGCCGCGCAGTGCCCTGGGCGGGTCCTCGGCGGCGGCCGTGGCCCTGGTGGCCGCCCTGCAGGCCGCCGCTGAACAGATGGGGCTAAGGCGCCGGCTCCCCCGTCGGGAGGTCGCCCTGCTGGCCCACGCTATCGAAGCCAGCGTCGCCGGGGTGCCCTGCGGGCTCCAGGACCAGTTGGCCGCCGCCTTCGGCGGGGTCAACGTCTGGCACTGGCGCTCCGGTTTCGGCGAGCCGGCCTTTCGCCGGGAGGTGCTGCCCGTTGCGCCGGGGGATGAATCCCTGGCCGAACATCTGCTGGTGGCCTATTGCGGGGTGCCCCACGAATCCCAGGATGTCAACGGCCGCTGGGTGCGGCAGTTTCTGGCCGGTGAGAAGCGCGCGTCTTGGGAGGAGATCGCCGCCTTGACGCGCCGCTTTGCCGCCACCCTGTGGGCGGGCGATTTCGAGGCCGCGGCCGATGCCATGAACCGTGAAACGGCCGTGCGGCGCGAGTTGACCCCGGCGGTCCTGGACGCCACCGGCGAAAAACTGGTGGCCGCAGCCATCGACGCCCGCTGCGGGGCCCGCTTTACCGGTGCAGGCGGCGGCGGCTGCCTCTGGGCCCTGGGGCCCCGGGCGGCCATCAAGCGGCTGGCGCCGGTGTGGCAAAAAATTCTGGATGCGGTCGCCGATGCCAGGCTGCTGCCGTTTCGCCTCGACACCCGCGGGGTGGCGGTGGAAGTCCCGAACCGGGACGCCGTCGGCGGGGAGCCGACCTCCGCCGGTTGAGAGCCCTCCCGGCGGCGACGCCCGGGGCCCTTCGTCAAAACCCTATCAACACCCAAGGAAGGTATCATGTATTTTCAGGATGTCATATTCGCGCTTCAGAAATTCTGGGCCCGCAAGGGCTGCGTCCTGGTTCAGCCATACGACATGGAAGTCGGCGCCGGGACCTTTCATCCCACAACGCTTCTCAAGGCCCTGGGCCCGGAGCCCTGGAAGGTCGCCTATGTCCAGCCCTCACGGCGGCCCACCGACGGCCGCTACGGTGAAAACCCCAACCGGCTGCAGCACTACTACCAGTATCAGGTGATCCTGAAACCTTCCCCGACGGATGTCCAGCAGCTCTACCTGGAAAGCCTCAAGGTGTTGGGGGTTGAACCGCTGGAGCACGACATCCGCTTTGTGGAGGATGACTGGGAGTCCCCGACCCTGGGCGCCTCCGGCCTGGGGTGGGAGGTCTGGCTGGACGGCATGGAAGTCACCCAGTTCACCTATTTTCAGCAAGCCGGCAGCATCGAGCTCAATCCGGTTTCGGTGGAGCTGACCTACGGCCTCGAGCGCATCGCCATGTACCTCCAGGGCATCGACAACGTCTATGACCTGCGCTGGAACGAGACGGTTTCCTACGGGGACGTCCACCACCAGCAGGAAGTCGAGCAGTCGGGCTATAACTTCGAAATTGCGGACGTGGCCCTTTTGCTGGAGCTCTTCAACCGCTATGAGACCGAATCCCAGCGGGTAATGGCCGCCGGGCTGGTCCTGCCGGCTTATGAATACTGCCTCAAGTGCTCCCACACCTTCAACCTGCTGGACGCCCGTGGCGCCATCAGCGTGACCGAGCGTACGGGCTACATCGGCCGCATTCGGAACCTGGCCCGGGCCTGCGCCGAGGGCTATCTCAAGCAGCGGGAGGCCATGGGGTTTCCCCTGATCAAAAGCGCGGGCTGAAGCGCCGGCGCCGAAGGACCGCTGAAAATTCCAGTTTGCGGTAAAGCCGCACAAGAGGAAAACAGAGATGAACCATCCCTTATTGTTTGAAATTGGAACCGAGGAGATCCCGGCGGGCTACATCGAGCCGGCCCTGGCGGCCCTCTCGCGGATCCTGCAGGAAAAGCTCGCCGCGGCGCGCATCGACCACGGCGAGGCCCGGGTGTACGGCACCCCGCGGCGGCTGGCGATCCTGATGGCGGACGTGGCCGACCGGCAGAAGCCGTTGACCACCGAGGTCACCGGCCCGCCCGCCACCGTCGGCTTCGACCCCCAGGGCAAGCCCACCGTCGCGGCCCGCAAGTTCGCCGAGAAGGTCGGGATCTCCGTCAGGAAGATCAAGGTCGTCGACACCCCCAAGGGCGCTTATCTGGCGGCGCGCAAAACCGAGCGCGGCCTGGCGACCCTGACCCTGCTCAAGACCATCCTGCCCGAGGTGGTGGTCGCGCTGCCGTTTCCCAAAACCATGCGCTGGTCGGATTACCGTACCGCTTTTGCGCGGCCGGTGCATTCGCTGCTGGCGCTGCTGGGGGGCCGGGTGGTGGGTTTTTCCCTGGAGGATATCAAAAGCGGCCGCCACACCTGGGGACACCCCTTCCTGAAGCCCGGTCGGATCAAGATCTCGCACCCCTCGGAATACCTCCAGCGGCTGGAGACAGCCTGGGTGCTGGCCGATATCGCCAAGCGCCGCAGCCGGGTCAAGGCCGAAATCGAAGCCCTGGCCGCCGAACTGGGCGGCCGCATCCTGCCCGACGAGGAACTGCTCACCACCGTGACCCACCTGATCGAATACCCGGCGCCGGTTGCCGGCCGGTTCGACACCAAATTTCTCGAGCTGCCCGACGAGGTGCTGATCACCTCCATGCGCGAGCATCAGAAATACTTTGCCGTCGAAGACGCCGCCGGCGCCTTGATGCCCCATTTTATAGCCGTCAACAACACCGCCGCCAAGGACCCTGCCCTGGTGGCGCGCGGCCACCAGCGGGTGCTGCGGGCGCGTCTGGAAGACGCCATGTTCTTTTATCGCAGCGATCTGAAGGCCTCCATGGAAGACTGGGTCGACAAGTTGCAGGGCGTCCTGTTCCAGGCAAAGTTGGGCTCGATGCACGCCAAGGCCCTGCGGGTGCAGGCCTTGGCAGAGACCGTCGCCAGCTGGGTGGATGCCGCCGGCACCCTCCGGACGGATGCCTCCCGCGCCGCCCTGCTCTGCAAGGCCGACCTGGTCAGCCAGATGGTGGTGGAGTTTCCGAAACTCCAGGGGGTCATGGGGCGGGTCTATGCCGCCGTTGCCGGTGAACCCGAGGCCGTTGCCGTCGCCATCCAGGAGCATTACCGGCCCACCGCCTCGGGCGGCGCCCTGCCGCGGACCCAAACCGGTGCGGTGGTCAGCATCGCGGACAAGATGGATTCCATCTGCGGCTGCTTCCGGGTGGGGCTGGTGCCCACGGGCGGGTCGGACCCCTACGCGCTGCGCCGCCAGGGAATCGGGATCGTCCAGATCATGCGCGACCAGGGGATGCGCTTTTCCCTGGGCAAGCTGATCGCGGCCGCTCTGGCTGCCTACGAGGGAATCGGAGACGCGCCCCCGACCCAGAGTGCCGAGCAGGTTTTCGCCTTTTTGCGCAACCGGATGGCCCACCTGCTGACCGAGGAGGGGCTCTCCAAGGACGTCGTCGCGGCGGTGGTGGCGGCCTCGGCGGACGACGTGCCCGACGTCTGGGAGCGCGCCCGCGCCCTGGAGGCCCTCAGGGCCGCACCGGACTTCGAGCCCCTGGCGATCGCCTTCAAGCGGGTGGTCAACATCATGAAAAAGGCGGGTGTCGCCGCGGCGCCGTCCGATGCTGGCGCCGTTTCCCCCGCGCGCTTCGAGCATCCCTGTGAAGGCGATCTCCTGCAGGCCTACCAGAGGGTCAAGGCCGAGGTGGCGCGCCACCAGGCTGACCGGCGCCCGGATCTGGCCCTGCGGGCGATCGCTACCCTGAGGGGTGCGGTGGATGCCTTTTTTGACGGCGTCATGGTGATGGCCGAGGAACCCGCGGTCCGCGACAATCGCTTCGCCCTGCTGGCCCTGGTGGCCGGCCTGTTCGAAAATATCGCCGATTTTTCAAAAATTTCAACCTGACAGCCGGCCCCGTTGCGGCTTCGGGTGAGTAGGGAGGATTGGATGGCGTTTGATCCCCAAAAGGACAAGATCATCAAGAAGTGGCATTGCCCGGAAACCGGCCTGATGGTTTCCATCAACCAGTACGACCGCGGGGAGCCCAAGGTTCAGATCGGCCC
This sequence comes from Desulfobacteraceae bacterium, assembly GCA_022340425.1. Classification (NCBI taxonomy): domain Bacteria; kingdom Pseudomonadati; phylum Thermodesulfobacteriota; class Desulfobacteria; order Desulfobacterales; family Desulfobacteraceae; species Desulfobacteraceae bacterium. Next base: position 13,099 of record JAJDNY010000127.1, read on the forward strand.
CCGGATGCTGAAGAAGAAGGACGGCACCGACCGGGCGCCGGCCAAAGCCGGCCGCCTGAGTATGGAGGACGTCTTGTGGCTCTATGAGAACATCGACGAGATCAAGGACGAACTCTCCCGGCTGGTGGAACCCGAATAAACCCCATGCAGGCCCCCGCCATGGCCACTGACGACGGCCTTGAACCCGCCATTGTGAACCCCGTAAAGGGCCGCAGGTCGCCGGATCTCGGCCCGTCGGGATTGTTGGTGGCCTGTCAGCCGGACCTCGACACCCTCTGCCGGCGGCATCGGCTGGACCCCCGGCAGGCCACTGCCCTGCTGATGAGCCGGGTGTATCCGGCCGAGGGGTCGGCCCCGCCGGCCTTTACCATCTGCGGCCCCGTGATGGGGGCGCCCTATGCGGTGATGGTGCTGGAAAGCCTGATCGCCTGGGGGCTTCGCCGGGTGCTTTTTTTCGGATGGTGCGGCGCCATATCCCCGCGGGTGGCCATCGGGGACATCATCCTGCCCACCCAGGCGCTGATCGATGAGGGCACCTCGCGCCACTACGGTGGCAGCCAAGACCGCCCGACGCGGCCGGCCACGCGGCTGCTGGCCGACACCCGGGCGGTCCTGGCCCGCAAGGGGCTGGCCTTTCACGAAGGGGCCATCTGGACCACGGACGCAATCTACCGCGAAACCCCGGCCAAACTACGACACTTCCGGCAGCGCCGGGCCATCGGGGTGGAAATGGAGCTCTCGGCCCTGCTGACGGTCGCCCGCTTCCGGGGTGTTGCGGCCGGCGCCATTCTGGTGGTCTCCGATGAACTGGCGGACCTGACGTGGCGCCCCGGTTTCCGGGACCCGCGTTTCACGGCCGCCCGCAAGGCGGTCTGCGAGGTGCTGAGCACGCTATGCCCGATTCTGTGACCCCCGAGGTGCGCGAAGAGGCGGAGCGGCTGCGGGCCGCGCTGCACCACCACAACTACCGTTACTACGTCCTGGATGATCCCGAGGTTTCCGATGCCGAATACGACCGTCTGATGCAGGCCCTCATCCGGCTGGAAACCCGCTTCCCCCAGTTGCGCACGCCGGACTCGCCCACCCTGCGCGTGGGCGCCCCGCCCCTTGAAAAATTCGCCACCGCCCGCCACAGCGTGCCCATGCTGAGCCTGGAGAACGGCTTTGACGACGCTGACATCCGCGAGTTCGATGCCCGTATCAAACGCCTGCTGGCCGTCCAGGAGCTGATCCGCTACACGGCGGAGCCCAAACTGGACGGCCTGGCGGTGGAGCTGGTCTACCGGGAGGGGCTGCTGGTGATGGCCGCCACCCGGGGCGACGGCTTCAGCGGGGAGGTGATCACGGAAAACGTGCGCACCATTCGGAGCGTTCCGCTGCGCCTGCGGTCCCCCGAAGGCCGGTCGATTCCCCCGCTGCTGGAGGTGCGTGGCGAGGTGTTCATCGGGCGGGCGGGGTTTCGCAAGCTCAACCAGGAACGCCTGGAGGCTGGCCTGGCGCCCTTCGCCAACCCGCGCAATGCCGCCGCCGGTTCCCTGCGGCAGCTGGATTCCCGGGTGACTGCCGGGCGCCCGCTGGAGATTTTCTGCTACGGGGTGGGCGCCGTGGACGGCCGGCCGCTGGCTGCCCACAGCGACACCCTGCGGTATCTGAGCACTCTCGGCTTCCGGATCAACCCCCTCGTGCGGGAGAAGATCACCATCGAGGAGACGCTGGCCTTTTTTCGCCGCCTGGCGGCCGAGCGCCACGAACTGCCCTACGAGATTGACGGGATGGTGGTCAAGGTCGACCGCCTGGACTTCCAGCAGGCCCTGGGGGCCACCGCGCGCAGCCCGCGCTGGGCGATCGCTTACAAATTTGCGGCCCTGCAGGAGACCACGCGCATCCGCGACATCCAGGTCCAGGTGGGGCGCACCGGCGCCATCACCCCGGTTGCCTTGCTGGAGCCGGTCAGCGTCGGCGGGGTGACCGTCAGCCGGGCGACCCTGCACAACGCCGATGAAATCGCCAAAAAGGATATCCGCATTGGGGACCGGGTTCTGGTGCAGCGCGCCGGGGACGTGATTCCCGAGGTGGTCAAGGCCCTGCCTTCGCTGCGCGACGGCAGCCAGCGCCCCTTTCAGATGCCCGACACCTGTCCGGTCTGCGGGGCGCCGGTGGTGCGGCTGGCGGGGGAGGTCGTGATGCGCTGCAATAACGCCAGCTGCCCGGCCCAGATCAAAGAGGGGATCCGGCATTTTGCCGCCAAGGGCGCATTTGACATCGACGGCCTGGGCGAAAAGCTGGTGGCGCAGCTGGTGGACAAGGGGTTGATCGCCTCCTACGCCGACATCTTTGGGCTGGAGGCCCAGCAGCTGGCGTCGCTTGAGCGAATGGGGGAAAAATCGGCCGAAAACCTGGTCCGGGCCATCGCGGCCAGCCGGACCATTCCGCTTGCCCGGTTTCTCTATGCCCTGGGCATCCGGCACGTGGGCGAGCACATCGCCCGTCTGCTGGCCGAGCACTTTAAAAGCGTGGAGGCCCTGGCCGCCGCCAGCGAGGAACAGATCGCCGCCGTCGCCGGGGTCGGACCGGTGGTGGCCGGCAGCGTGAGGGCCTTTTTCGACCAGGCCGAAAACCGGCGGGCCGTGCAGGCCCTGCTGGTGTGCGGGGTGCGGATCGTGGCGCCCGCGGCCGGGCCCGCGGTTGGGAACCCCTTCGCGGGGCAGCGCTTCGTTCTGACCGGCACACTGGAATCCATGCCGCGCAGCCAGGCCAAGGCGCGCATCGAGCGGCTGGGGGGGACGGTCTCAAACAGCGTCAGCGCCAAGACGCGCTTCGTCGTGGCCGGCAGCGCGCCAGGCTCCAAACGCGCCCGGGCCGAAGCCCTGGGAGTCGCGGTGATCGACGAGGAGCGCTTTCTGGTGCTGCTGGAGGCGGCCGAAGGCCCGGGCGACTGAACCCCGTCCCCGGCAACCGCCCCCTGGTGGGAGAAAGGATGGGTCAAGCTATGGAAGAGAACACGGTGTGTGCGCACGCAATCATCAGCGGCAGGGTGCAGGGGGTGTTTTACCGCATGGAGACCCTGCGCGCCGTGGAAGCCATCGGGGGGGTGACCGGCTGGGTCAAAAACCGGTCGGACGGAACCGTGGAGGCCGTCTTCGAGGGCCCCCGCGGCCGGGTGGAGGCCGTTTTGGCCTGGTGCCGTAACGGCCCCCCGCGGGCCCGCGTAACGGCGGTGACGGTTTCCTGGCACGACCCCAGCGGAGGCCATGAGCGCTTTGTCATCACCCGGTGAGGCTGCCGGCGGGAGCGCCTCCACCTGAAAGGCGGGACCATGAGACGTCATCCATTTGTTGCTGAGCGTGAAGCCAGTTTGCTGCTGATCATCGATGTTCAGGAGGCGATGCGCAAGGTGATGGGGTCATGGGAGGCGACTGTGGCCAAGGTGCGCCAGCTGGGCCGGGCCGCCAACGCCCTGGGGGTCCCGGTTTTGGTGACCGAGCAGTACAAAAAGGGGCTTGGCCCAACCGATCCTGAACTGCTGCGGGAGATTCAAACTTCCCGGGTCTTTCAAAAGGAGCACTTCAGCGCCTGCCTGGAACCAGCGTTTCTCCCCGCCGTCCAGGATTTCCAGCGCCGCCAGATTGTGGTGGTCGGGATGGAAACCCATGTCTGCGTCCTGCAGACCGCTCTGGATTTGATCGCATCGGGCTTTCAGGTGCACCTCGTGGCCGATGCCGTGGCCTCCCGGGTGGAGCAAAACCGCGAGACCGCTGTCGATCTCTTGCGCCAGGCCGGCGCGGTGGTCAGCTCGGCGGAGATCGTCATCTTCCAGTGGGCGCGGCGGGCCAATACCACGGAGTTCCGCAGGATTCTCCCGATCGTCAAATAGCCCCGGGAGCGCGCCTCCCGCAGCGGCGGATTTTTCCCCGCGACCCTTAAAAGAGGGCGCTGACGAACTTCTGGGGGTCGAAATCCTGGAGGTCTGCGATCTTTTCGCCGATGCCGATGTATTTCAGCGGGATCTGGAGGCTGTTGCAGATGCCGATCACGATGCCGCCCTTGGCCGTTCCGTCCAACTTGGTCAGGGCGATGCCGGTGACGCCCACGGTCTCCTGGAAGAGTTTGGCCTGGGCCAGGGCGTTCTGGCCGGTGGTGGCGTCCAGTACCAGCAGGACTTCGTGGGGCGCGCCGGGCAGTTTACGGTCGATGGTGCGCTGAATCTTCTGGAGTTCGGCCATCAGGTTGACTTTGGTGTGCAATCGCCCGGCGGTGTCCACGAGCACCACGTCCACCCCGCGGGCCAGGGCCGCTTCGATGGTGTCGAAGGCCACGGCGGCGGGATCGGCGTTTTCGCGGTGGCGGACGATCTCGGCCCCGGAGCGCCGGGCCCAGATTTCCAGCTGTTCGCCGGCGGCGGCCCTGAAGGTGTCCGCGGCGCCGATCAGCACCTTTTGCCCGGCCGCCGTGTAGCGCGCGGCCAGCTTGCCGATGGTGGTGGTTTTGCCGACGCCGTTGACCCCCACCGCCATGATCACATGGGGTTTAACGGCGCCCTGGGGCGGCGGCGGCGCCGTGGCCACGAGCGCCAGGATTTCCTCCTTGAGGGTGTTTTTGAGCTGTTCGGCGTTGGCGATCTCGGCCTTGCGCGCTGAAATCCGGTCCATCAGCGCCGCGGTGGTCCCCACCCCGATATCGGCGGTGATCAGAAGCTCCTCCAGCTCTTCGAGCATGTCGGCGTCGATCCTGCCCTGGCCGCGGAAGAGGCCTTCGAGGCCCGCCGCCAGCGAGCGGCGGGTTTTGCCCAGGCGCTCCGTGAGGCGCGCCAGAAAGCCCGTCGGCGTGGCGGCCGTATCCTGAGCTGCCGGTTGTGCAGCAAGGGGCGGAGCGGTTTCGGCGGCGGGGCGGGGAGGGGCCCCGGCGTCTTCAGCGGATGGCACGGGCGCTTCCACCTGCGGCTTGCCGGGCGGTTTGGGCGTTTTGCGGGCCGCAAGGCGCTGGATGATTTTGGTCAGCACGATGGTCAGGATGAACACCAGAACGCCCCACCAGACCTCGCGCGGCACTGCCGCCAGCAGACGCGTTAAGGCTTCCCAAAACCCTTCCAGGTTTTCTTGCATTGCAATCACTTCCCGTGGTTTTCCGCCGCCAGGTCTCCGGGGCGCGTCAATTCGGGGCGTTCTGAGCCTGGGAGGGGTGGGTCAGGTTGACCGACACCAGCTTGGATACGCCCTTCTTCTCCATGGTCACCCCAAAGAGGGTGTCGGCAAATTCCATGCTTTTCTTGTTGTGGGTGATCATGATGATCTGGGACTGGTCGCCGATGATTTTCAGCAGGTTGTTGAACCGGTAAACGTTGGCCTCGTCCAGGGGGGCATCAATTTCGTCCAGCAGGCAGAAGGATGCCGGCTTGATCAGAAAGATGGCGAAAATGAAGGCGATGGCGGAGAGCGCCTTTTCGCCGCCGGAAAGCAGGCTCAGCTGGGTGAGTTTTTTACCGGGAGGGTGTATCATCAACTCCACGCCGGTTTCAAGGGGTTTCTCGGGTGCGGTCAGCACCAGCTGGGCCCTGCCGCCCTCAAAGAGGCGCGGGAAGACCTCGGCCAGCTTCTCGTTGATCTGGTTGAAGGTCGTGATGAAACGCTCCTGGGTGATGCGGTTGATCTTGCGGATCACCTTCTGCAGATCCCCCAGGGCCTGTTCCAGGTCTTGCTGCTGGCCGGTCAAAAAGGCGTGGCGCTTTTCAAGCGCCTCGAACTCGCTGATCGCGCCCAGGTTGACGTCAGCGAAAGCCCCGAGCCGTTTGCGGCAATCGGCCAGCTCGACCTCCAGCTCGGCTGTCGGCCGGTCGGGTGCCTCGTTTACCTCGGGGGGCTGACCGGCCAGGGGCCGCCGAAAGTCCTCCAGGGGGCGCTGGTAGGTCTCCAGGATCCGGGTTTCCAGGGCTTCTCGTTGCAGCGTCTGTTGGCTGCGGTCCACCTCCAGCAGCCGCAGTTTTTGAAGCGCCGCCTCACGGGCGGTCTGGATGGCGGCGATCGCCTGGTCGGTTTCCTGCAAGCTGGCGTCAAAGGTACGGTAGCTGGCCTCGTTGGCTTCAAGGGAAATCTCCAGCTGCTCCAAGGCGTTGCTGAGCGTCGCCAGCCGCTTTTCGTGCTGGTCGATCTTTTCCTCGGCGGCCAGACGCTTCCGGCTTTTCTGGACAATTTCCTCAGCCAGCTGCGTCAATTGCTTCAGCCCGTCATCGCGGAAGGTGCGCAGACGCCTAAGGGTCGCCCGGTTGTTTTCAAGGCGCGCCTGGAGCGCGGTCTGGCGCAGTTTCAAATCCAGCAGATCCTGGCTGAAGGTTTCCATGCGAGTTGAAATCTCCGCAATCTCCCGGGATTTGAGGGCCACGGCCTGCTGGGTGTCCCGGACTTCGGCCTGGATGCGGGCCACCGCCTGATGGCACCTGGCCAACTGGGCGTCGATGTCTTTGGCCTCGCCCATCACCTGTTCCTGCTCCAGCCGGGCGATTTCCAGACGCCGGCGGGCCTGTTTGACCGCCTCGGCGGCCCGGTAGTGGGCCTTTTCCAGTGCGACCTCCTCCTGGGCACTCTGTTTTTGGGCCATCCGCTGCTTCTGGAGCCCTGTTTCCAGGTCGCGCACCGTCTGCTCCAGGGTTTTTTGCTGCCCCCGGGCCTCGTCAAGGCGGGCCTCGAGGGCCGTGATGCGGCTGCCGAGCTCTCGGATTTCGCGCTTCTTGGCGAGAATGCCGGCGCCGTCCTCCCGGCTGCCGCCGATCAGAATGCCATCCGAGGTCACCATCTCGGCGGCAGGGGTCACCAGGGTCCGCCGGCGGCCCCCGGCGTTCCAGCGGGCCACGGCCTCCGGCAGGCTGGGCGCGACGTCGACATGGCCCAGTAGGGCGGTGCAGACCGCTTCAAACCCCGGGCGGGGGGCGACGTGGTCCAGCAGCCGCTCGCCCGTCGGCCGGTCTGCCGGGGCTGCCGGCCGGATGTCGGCCAGGGGAATGAAGCCGCTGCGGCCAAGGCCCTTTTCCCGCAGGTGGGCGGCCAGTGCGGCCGCGTCCTCCTGGCGGGAGACGAGGATGTGCTGCAGCGCCTCTCCCAGGGCGGCTTCCACCGCGGCCTGGTAGGCGGCCTCGGGCTCCAGGATATCGGCCACCAGGCCGAGCACCTGCGCCGGCAGTTGCCCATCGGATGCCGCAGCACCGCCCGTGGCGGTCATGATGGCCCGCACCCCGTCGCGGTAGCCCTCGAAATTGGCTTCCATTTTTTTGAGCGCCGCGTGGCGTGAGCGTAGCTGGCTTTTTTCGTTTTCGAGGGTTAAGACAGCCTTGACCTGGGCTCCCAGGGACTGGCTTTGGAGCTTCAACTGGCCTTCGGTGGCGTTGGCCTGGCAGTCGAGCTGGGCGATTTCCTCCCGGATGGCGGTCAGCTGGTTCCGGACGGCACCCTCGGCCTTTTCCGCTTCGGCCAGGCTGCGGGTGGCGGCCAGCTCCTCCTCGTCCAGGCGCTTCAGGCGGCGCTCAAGGCTTTCGCGGTTGTTGGCGGCATTCTGGCAGATGTTTTTGGCGCGGGCCTCTTCGGCCACCCCCTGCATCAGGGCGGCTTTGGCGGTTTCAAGCGTCCGGTTGAGTTCCGCCAGCTCCTGTTTCGTGCCCTCGGCGTCCGCCTGTCCCCGGCGCACCGCGGCCTGCAGGGTTTCGATCTCGGCCTCGGCCGCGGCGGCCGCGCGTTCCTCCTGATCGATCTCCACCGCGATGGTCTCGTTTCTGCCCGTCAGGTCGCGGCGGGCGCTTTCAAGCTCGCCGGTTTCACGCCCCAGGCGCCCTACCTCCTGGCGCAGGTGCGCCAGATCGTTCTCGATGCGGTCGATTTCCCGCTGGCTTTCGAACTTGCGGTTTTTCTGATCCGCGATTTCCTGGTTTTTCTGCCAGCGCTTGAGCTTGATGCCCTCGACCGCGGCATCCAGCCTTTTGACCCGGGCGCAGTGGGCCAGGTCGGCATCCTTCAATTCCACCAGCAGCGCGTCGGTTTTGGCGATCGCCGCGGTCAACCGGTCGTGGCGGTCAAGGGCCAGGCGGATGTCCAGGCTGCGGATGCGGCGCTTGAGGGCCTTGTACTGAGCGGCCTTTTTGGCCTGCCGCCGCAGTCCGCTGGTCTGCCGCTGGACCTCGGTGATGATGTCGGCCAGCCGCAACAGGTTCTGGCGGGTGGCCTCGACCTTGGCCAGGGCCTCGTTTTTGCGGCTCTTGTAGCGGGTGACGCCGGCAGCCTCTTCGATGAAAATACGCCGCTCTTCCGGCCCGGCGTCTGTGATGGCGCCGATATTGCCCTGCTGGATGACGGCGTAGGACTTGGCGCCCATGCCGCTTCCCAGGAAAATGTTGTGGATGTCCTTCAGCCGGCAGGGGGCCTTGTTGAGCAGGTAGGCGCTTTCCCCCGAGCGGTAGAGCCGGCGGGTCAGCATGATTTCGCTGAAATCTTTGAGCTCCTCCGGGGCGCTGCCGTTGTCGTTGACCAGGGTGAGCGACACCTCTGCCAGGTTCATACCGGGTTTGCCGTCGGTTCCGGCAAAGATGATGTCTTCCTTGATTTTGCCCCGCAACTGTTTGAGGCTCTGCTCCCCCATCACCCAGCGCAGCGCGTCGACGATGTTGCTTTTGCCGCAGCCGTTGGGCCCAACGATGGCCGAAATGCCGGGGGGAAAGTGGATCACGGCTTTTTCGCTGAAGGATTTGAAACCGGTGATCTCCAGCTTTTTGAGCTTCATGCCGGATGGTCTCCTGGAATGGAGCGGACGGTTGGGACCTGGGGGTCACGCCCGAATGGGCCCTGCGGCCGGTCCCAAGCCCGGTTTTGGGCGTCTCGAGGGCGGTGAGGGGCACCCCGGAGCTTAAATTGGGGCTTTCATAGCAGTCCGGCGGGGGGTTGTAAAGTTAAAAGCACAACTGGATGTGTTCTTTGAAACTTTTGCACACTACATGTGGGGTTCTGCCCAGGGCGAGGGGAAGTCGGCGGGGGGCTGCCGCCCCCGCCGGCGGTCGGCTAAAGGATCTGGCTCAGGAACAGCTTGGTGCGGCTGTGGGTGGGGTTGGTGAAAAAGTGCTCCGGGGTGCCTTCCTCCACCACCGCCCCATGGTCCATGAAAATCACCCGGTCGGCGACCTCGCGGGCAAAGCCCATTTCATGGGTGACCACCACCATGGTCATCCCTTCGCGGGCCAGATTTTTCATCACATCCAGGACCTCGCCGATCATTTCGGGGTCTAGAGCCGAGGTGGGTTCGTCAAAAAGCATCACCTTGGGGTCCATCGCCAGGGCCCGGGCGATGGCCACCCGCTGCTGCTGGCCGCCGGAGAGTTGGTCCGGGTAAACCCCGGCCTTGTCCTGGATCCCCACCTTGGCCAGCAGCGCCATGGCCTTTTGGTGGGCATCGGCCTTGGAGCGTTTGCGCACCACCTGTTGGGCCAGGGTGATGTTCTCCAGGACCGATTTGTGGGGAAAAAGGTTGAAGGACTGGAAGACCATCCCCACTTCGGCGCGCACCTTGTTGATATTGGTCTTGGGATCCAGGATGTCGATCCCCTCGATCAGGATATGGCCGCTATCGGCGCTCTCCAGGCGGTTTAAGCAGCGCAGGTAGGTGCTTTTGCCCGAGCCCGAGGGCCCGATCACGACCACCACTTCGCCGGCCTGGATTTCATTGGTGATGTTGACCAGCGCCTGGACCTTGTGGGGGGCATAAAATGTTTTGTAGACGTTGCGTACGGCGATCACTGGACCAGTGTCCTCCTCTCCACGTACTGCAGCAGCATGGATAACGTAAAGGTCAACACCAGATAGAGGATGGCGCACACGAACCAGAGTTCGAAGGGTTGCAGGCTGGTGGTGACCACCTCCCGGGTGGCCTTGGTGAGTTCCCGGATGGCGATGATGCCGAGAAGCGAGGAGTCTTTGATCAGGCTGATGAACTGGCCGGCCAGGGGCGGCAGGATGCGCCGCATGGCCTGGGGCAGAATGACATGGCGCATGGACTGGACATAGGTCATGCCCAGCGATCGGGAGGCTTCGGTCTGGCCGCGGTGGATGGACTGGATCCCGGCGCGCACCATCTCCGCCACATAGGCCCCGGTGAAGCCGGCCAGGGCCGCCACGCCGAACCACAGGGGCGGAACCTGGCTCAGGCCTTGTCGGGACAGCAGGGTGTTGATCAGTGTGCCCAGGACGAAATACCAGATGAAGATCTGGACCAGCAGAGGAGAGCCGCGGATCAGTTCAATGTAGGCGATCGAGGACCACTTGAAGGCCGGATTGGCCGAAACCCGGGCCAGGCCGGCCACCATGCCGATCAGGATCCCGAAGACGATGGCCACCACGCTGACCTTGAGTGTCAGCCAGAGGCCCTGCATCAGGATGCCGACTTTCCATTGCTTGAAGGAACTCAGCGTGTCGCCGGGGAAGATCATGTCCCCGGCGGCCACCGCGACCCCCTTGGCCGGAACGCGAAAGGTAGCCTCCCCGCCGCCGGTCTCCTGAATTCGAATCAGGGCGTTTTCGCCCTCCGGGGTGATCTCCGCGACGCTGCCGCTGATGTCGCTCTTGATTTCGACGGTGTCCTCATAGGCAAAGTACTGCGGGATCCGGTACCAGCGCCAGACATAGTCGATCTTCAGGGTGGCGTAGTAGAGAAAGCCGCAAACGGCCAGGAGCCCCAGAAAGAAGACCCCCACCCAGAGGTAGTAGCCGACACCTTTAAGCGGGCGGCGTATGCTTGAAAGAGAATTCATAGGCGTAACCGGAAGGTCCCTTGCAGCGGGGATTCAGCCCCTGGCGGGCGACAACGGCGGTCCCTGGAAAAAACCAGGCCGGCCGGCGTGATTCTCGCTGGCCGGTCTGGCTGGCAGTGCCGCAGCAAGCCGAATCACTGCACGCTTTCGATCCAGTCGGTGCTTTTGATCCACTTGTTGTAGATCAGCTCGTAGCGGCCGTCGTTTTTCATCTGGCGCAGAAAATTGTCGAGCCAGTTGAGGAAATCCGGGTCCCCCTTGCGCACGGCCCAGGCCAGCGGTTCATAGGTAAACGGCTGATCGATGAAGATCAGTTTGCCGGCGCCCTGCTGGGCCATGAACACCACGCAGTAGGGCAGGTCGTAGACAAAGGCGTCGGCCTTGCCGTTGACCACTTCAAGGGCCGCTTCGGTTTCGGTCTCGAAGGATTTGTAGGTGCATTTGGGAATGTGGCGTTTGACGGCCTGCTCGCCGGTCGTGCCCAGTTTGGAGGTCACGATGAACTTGGGGTCGTTGAGGTCCTTGTAGCTCGCCACAGCCCCTTCGTGTTTGGTGTTGAGCAGGATGGTCTGCCCGACGATGATGTAGGGATCGGCGAAATTGATCTTGAGATTGCGCTCCTGGGTGACGGTCATGCCGCTCATGATGATGTCGAATTTTTCAGTGATCAGCGACGGAATGATGCCGTCCCAGGCGGTGTTGACCGGGACGAACTTGACCCCCATGGCCTTGGCCATCTCCTTGGCCATGTCGATGTCGAAGCCCACGAAATTGCCGTTCTTGTCGGTCATTTCGAAAGGCATGTAGCCGGCCTCGAAGCCGACCCGCAGTTCGCCGTTTTTCAAAATCGCTTCCAGAGTGGATTTCCGGGCCAGTTCGATATCACTGGCCCCGGCGGGGGCGCCCGCCACCAGGCAGATCACGGCAAAAACCAGCAGACCCGTTACCAAACGCTTTTTCATTCGCTTTCCTCCTCGGTTGATTGCGGTTAAAGAGTTTCCCAACAGGCGATCGCGGCCTTCCCCGGTGGGCGCAGACCGCGCTCAGTAGGATTTTCCCTCCGTCAAGATTTCCCGAATGACCATGGGGATCTGGCACTTGGGACATTTGGGAATGTCTTCGTCACGGATGTAGACAATTTCGGTGTGTTTGCATTTCGGGCAAACAACTTCAACGGCATTGCGTTTGCTACGTTTTTGGCTCATGTGCTACTCCTTAAATAAAACACGGATTTCTTAACACATCTGTTCAAAATGGCAAGTCGTTTTTAGGGGCCGCCGGCTGTTCGGGACTGCCGGCCGGCCGTCGGGCCATGCCCGGAAGAGTCAAAAACAACGCGCCCGGTCGCCACCCGGGCGACTTTCGGGCTTGCTCGCATGGCTGCCAACCCACCAATTATCCTTGACAAAAAAAATCTTTGGCCGTTATTAACGTCCCATGACACCCCCCGCCACAGACAAACAAATGGCCGTGATCGCCGATGCGTTGCTAGAAGTCTTGCGGGAGGTTGCCGAAAGCGGCCAGGGACTGAGCCGCGACCTCCTCGCCGCCCGCCTGGTGGACCGCAGGGAGTTCGCCGGGTTGCGGCCTTCCCCGGGGGGGGCGGGCGGGGCTCCGGTGGAGCTCTCCGCCAGTGAGGCCGCGCGGCTCGAAGTGCTCCAGCGCCAGCTGGCGACCAGCCGCCAGCACAGGGAAAAACTGCTGGCCCGGGTGCAGCAACTGGAGCAGCGGGAGGCCGCCGACGGTCAGTTTTTTCGCCGTGCGCTGGGGGTTTTGACCCGGCAGCTGCGCCAATGGGAAGCCCCGCCGTTGCACGGCGCCCTCGACCGCCTGAAGCAGCTGGCGTCCGCCAACACCCCGGTGGCCGAGCTGGAAACGGCCTTCGCGGACTTCAAAGCGGCCCTGCTTCGCTGCCAGGCCGACCCCCCCGTATCCCGTCGGGATGCCGGCGACCGGCTGCTGAACCGTTTTTTGAAAGCGGAAAAGCCCGAAGACCAGCATCCCGCCCTGGAAACCGCATTTTTACAGCAGTTCAAGGAGATTGCGCAGTCGATTATCGCCGAGCTCAAGCTGCACCTGGACCGCGACTACCTGCAGCAGGTGCAAGCCGTCGAGGCGGGGCTGCGGCAGGCGGACAGCCTTGCGGCGGCTCTTGGCATGCGCCAGGCGCTGGTCGCGCTGGTCAAGGATTACGCCGGCCACCTGAGCCGCGAACGCCAGCAGGCGGCCACCTTCATCCAGGAAATCGGCCAGCGTCTGGGCGACATGGAGTCCCTGGTTTTCGACTCCCTCAGCCAGGCGCGGGAGGCCCAGGTGGCCCACGACGGGTTTCACGATGGTCTGGAAACCCAGTTTGAAGCCCTTAAAGGGAGTGTAAGCTTCAGCAGCAGCCTGGAGGAACTGAAGCAGACCGTGCTCTCCAAGCTGAAAACCATCAACGGCGCGCTGTCCCGGCAGCGCCGCCAGGATCAGCAGCGGTTGGCGCTGGCGGACAATCAGATGGTCGGCCTGCAGCAGGAGTTCGAAGGTCTGCGCGAAGAGATCGCCGCCGCGCGCCGGCGCGCGGAAAGCCTCGAGGCCGAGCTGCTGATCGATTCCCTGACCGGGGCATACAACCGGCGCGCCTACGAGAAGCGCATCGGCGAGGAGTTCCAGCGGTTTGCGCGCTACGGCCAGGCGTTTGCGATCGTGCTTTTCGACGTCGACCACTTCAAACGGATCAACGACCGTTTCGGGCACGCCATCGGCGACCGCTGCCTGAACGAAATCAGCCTGCGTTTTCGCCCCATGCTGCGGGAAAGCGATTTTTTTTGCCGCTTCGGCGGCGAGGAGTTCATCGTGCTGCTGCCGGCCACCAGCCGCGAGGCCGCCGCCGGAGTGGCCGAAAAACTGCGGCGGGAGATCGAAGCGACCCAGTTTGTCTTCAAGGACCAGTCCTTCACGGTGACCATCAGCTTCGGGGTGACGGCCATAACCGCCGCGGACACGGATCCCCTGAGCCTCTTCAACCGTGTGGATCAGGCGATGTACGCGGCCAAAGCCCAAGGCCGCAACCGGGTGGCTGTTCTCTGAGAGGCCCGCCAGGCCGGGATCGCCCGCATCCGGCCCGTCCGGTGTGTCGCGGCATTCCACAACCATCCGCCATTTACACCCAACAGATACGCCATAGGGAGGCGCCATGCCCCAGAGCCCATCGTCCAGGTTGGAAACCCTTCTGCAGCACCCCGACGTGCTCAAGGCGACCGCCAACGTCAACCCCGAGCATCGCGAGCGGCTCAACTACGCGCCGCCGCGCTGCGAGGTGTTCGCCTTTCCCTGCACCTCCCTCCGGGCAGTCGAGGAGTACCACTTTGAAATCGATGCCGAAGCGCGCCGCAAACTGCCGCGGATCATCGACAACAAGGTCCAGATGCTGGCGGCGGTGCCTTCGCCGGATCCCTCTTTTGAGGCCTGCTACCGCAAGCGGCGCAATATCGGCATCGTCTTTTCGGGCGGTCCGGCCCCGGGAGGGCACAATGTGATTGCCGGGTTGTTTGACGCGGCGCGCGAGGCCAACCCCGAGAGCCGGGTTTTCGGCTTCCTGATGGGCCCCGACGGCATCATCGAAAACGAGTGCGTCGAACTCACCGCCGAGGTGGTCGACGCCCACCGCAACCTGGGCGGGTTCACCATGATCCGGACCGGCCGGACCAAGATCGATTCCCAGGAAAAGATGGCCCTTTCACGGGAAACCTGCCGGCAGTTGGGCCTGGATGCCCTGGTGGTCGTCGGGGGCGATGATTCCAACACCAATGCGGCCTTCCTGGCCGAAGCGATGTACGCCGACGGGATCCAGGTCATCGGGGTGCCCAAGACCATCGACGGCGATATCCAGGTGCGCGACGCCGGCGGACGCAGCCTGTGCGCCATGTCCTTCGGCTTTCACACCGCGGCCCGGTCGTTTGCCAACGCGGTCAGCAACCTCTGCACGGACAGCAGCTCGGACGTCAAATACTGGCACATCTGCAAGGTGATGGGGCGCGTGGCCAGCCACCTGGCCCTGGAGGTCGCGCTGCAGACCCACGCCAACATCACCCTGATCGGCGAGGATCTGGCCGACTACTTCGACCGTTCGCGCATCGACAAGGTCCGCAGCAGCGGGGAAACCGATTACACCGCCTACGGGATGACCCTGCGGCACCTCTCCCGGGTGATCTGCGACGTCATCGTGCGGCGCGCGGCGGCCGGTAAAAACTACGGCGTGGCCGTCATTCCCGAAGGCGTCCTGGAGTTCATCAACGAAATCCAGGTCTTCATCATCAAACTGAACACCATCATCGCCGACTACAACGCCACCCACGACACCGATTTCCACCTGGATTTCCCTGTTTTGGAGGACAAGCTCGAGTATCTCCGGCGCCTTGCCCGGCGCGCCCGCGAAAGCAGCACCTTCAGCGTCTGGAACACCCGTGACGACGACCTCTTCAACGACATTCCAGCCTTTTTTCAGGAAGGGCTCCTGATGGAGCGCGACAGCCACGGAAACTTCCAGTTCTCACAGGTGGATACGGAAAACGTGATCCTGGGCTTGGTAACCGACTACCTCAAGCTATTGAAGGAGAAGGGTCTCTACAAGCTTGGGCTGGGGCGCGGCTGGTATCGCAAGACGCTGCTGCGGGCCGGATTGGACCCCGACGGCTTCGGCCCGGTGCTTTTTCGCAACTTCGATGACGACGGCCTGCTCTTGCTGCGGGAGACCATCATCTCCCAGAAAACCCTGCGCCAGGAACTCGTCCGGGCCGGGTTGCTGGCCGAGGAGGCCCCCATTCCGGCGGCCGTTTTGAAGGTCTATGAAAAGTCCGACCCGAAATTCAAGACCCAGGTGCACTTTTACGGCTACGACGGCCGCGGCAGCGACCCCACGCGCTTCGACTGCATCTACACCTACAACCTGGGCCTGACGGTCTTCAGCCTGATCGCCAACGGCGCCACCGGTCAGATGGCGGCCATCCGCAACCTGGAGCTGGATTTCAAACGTTGGGAGCCCATCGGGATCCCCATTGCCCCGCTGATGCACCTGGAGGAGCGCAAGGGGCGCCTGACCCTGGTGCTGGAGAAGAGCATCGTGGATCTTCAGAGTCCGGCATTTCAGGTGGTCAAGGCCTGCCGCGAGAAGTGGCTGGCCGCCACACCGGGAGCGGACAATTACAGGCGCCCCGGGCCCATCCGGTTTGCCGGTAAAAGCGAGGAAAACCGTCCGCTCACCCTGGTGCTAAACGCCATCGAGCCCCACCCGGCCTGGTCCTGAAGCCTGTTCGGCGCGATGATCTTTAGGAGCGCGAGCCTGCCGGCGGCGGAACCCCGGTGCGATCCGATGGCTTTCAGGCCTTTTTCCGGGCTGACGGGATGTAGCTGCACAGCGGCTCTTCGGCCAGGTAGTTGCCGGTGGCCTCGTAGGCCCGGGCACGGCACCCCCCGCAGACCCGCTTGTACTCGCAGCAGCCGCATTTGCCTTCCAGGTTGTCGTAGTCGCGCAGCTTCAGAAAGACCTCGGACGTGCGCCAGATGTCGGCAAACGATTGGCGGGTGACGTCGCCGCAGTTCAGCTCCAAAAAACCGCACGGCTGGACGATGCCGGTGTGGGAAATGAAGCAGAAGCCGGTGCCTCCCAGGCAGCCGCGGGTGACGGCATCCAGCCCGTGGGTTTCGAAGCTGACGTGCTCGCCGTCGGCCTTGGCCCGCTGCCGGAGGATGCGGTAGTAGTGGGGGGCGCAGGTCGCCTTGAGTTGCAGCGGCGTCTTGCCCCGCTGGTCGTAAAACCAGTTCAGGGTGCGCTCGTACTCTGCGGCGTCGATGGCCCGGTCCGCGATATACTTGCCGCGCCCGGTGGGAACCAGCAGGAAGATATGGTGGGCCACGGCCCCCAGGCTCACGGCCAGTTCCTGGATCCGGCTGATCTCGGCCAGGTTGTCCTTGGTGATCGTGGTGTTGATTTGGAATTCGATCCCCGCCGCCTTGGCCCGCTCGATGCCCCTCAGGGCGGCGTCATAGGCGCCCGCCACGCCCCTGAAGCGGTCGTGGCTCTCGCGGGTGGCGCCGTCTATGCTGACGCTGATGCGCTGGATGCCCGCAGCCGCAAGCCGGTGGGCCGATTCGGGCGTAATCAGGGTCCCGTTGGGAGCCATCACCATACGCAGCCCCTGGTCGCTGCCGTAGCGCGCGATTTCGAATATGTCCTCGCGCAGCAGCGGCTCCCCGCCCGTCAGAATCACGATGGGGCTGCCCAGTTGGGCGATTTGGTCCAGCAGCCGCAGGCATTGGCCGGTTTCCAACTCCCCGCTGTAGGGGCCGCAAGTGGCGGCCGCCCGGCAGTGTTTGCAGGAGAGGTTGCAGTTGCGGGTGACCTCCCAGGCCACAAGCCGCAGGGTGGCCTCCGTGGGGGGGCTGTGGGGATGGCCGGTTGGGTGGGTGCCGTGGGGGTGTGGGTTCTTCATGGTATAGGCTTCGCTTTCAGGGTGGCAACCGCGGCGCTCTGTGGCACTGGTTGCGGTTTTTTGTCTGGGTGAGGCCGCACCATACCCCCCGTCCGGCCGGCGGTCAAGGCCCCGGATCGGGTCTTTGGCGGCGCCCTGCGGCCATGGGGAATGCCTTGACAACCCGAAATGCCAGGGGCTATATCTTGTTCTTCGGAATCCGGGTGATGCGGGGCATCACCCGTTTGTTTTGCAACCGGCGCCCCTTCAGGAAGGCCGGTTTGCGGCAACCCAAGACGCAAACTGGAGACTGTTGAAATGGCTTTCCCCGCCAAACGCCCCCGCAGGCTGCGAATGAGCCCCACCATTCGTCATATGGTGCGCGAGACCACGCTCACCCCGCATGATTTCATTCTGCCCTTGTTTGTCAAAGCCACCGGCGACCGCCACTATCGGGAGCCCATCAAGAGCATGCCCGACTGCTATCACCTCAGCCCGGCGATGGCGGCCGTCGCCGCCGAAGAGGCCTACGCGGTGGGGGTGCCTGCGGTGTTGCTCTTCGGCCTGCCGGCCCACAAGGACAGCCGCGGCTCCGGCGCCTGGGCCGAGGACGGGTCGGTGCAGCTGGCCGTTCGGGAAATCAAGGCCGCCCGGCCCGAGATCTGCGTCATCTGCGACACCTGTCTGTGCGAGTACACCGACCATGGGCATTGCGGGATAGTCTGCGGCCACACGGTGGACAACGACGCCACCCTTGAGTTGCTGGCCCGTACGGCGCTCAGCCAGGCCCGGGCCGGGGCCGACATGGTGGCCCCCTCGGACATGATGGACGGTCGGGTGGCCGCCATCCGGCAGGCTCTCGACGCCCAGGGTTTCGCGCACACGCCGGTGATGTCCTACGCCGCCAAGTATGCCTCCTCCTTCTACGGGCCCTTCCGGGCCGCCGCCGACTGCTGTCCGGCTTTCGGCGATCGCAAGACCTACCAGATGGACCCCGGCAACGCCCGCGAGGCCCTGCGCGAGGTCGCCCTGGACATCGAAGAGGGGGCCGATATCGTCATGGTCAAACCGGCCCTGCCGTATCTGGATATCATCAAGGCTGTCCGCGAAACCTTCGATCTGCCCGTGGCAGCCTATCAGGTCTCCGGTGAGTACGCTCAGATCAAGGGGGCCGCGGCCATCGGTCTGGTTGACGAAGTCTGCAATATGGTGGAAAGCCTCACCGCCATCAAACGCGCCGGGGCCGACATGATCGTGACCTACTTCGCCGTCACGGCCGCCCGCGTGCTGGCCCGTCAAATGACCAGCTGCGACGACTGCAGCCTGTAAAGACCACGGCCCTGGGCCGGTGGTCGGCTTCGCAGCCGGGGTGCCGGCCCTCTGAGGTCCTGCGGAGCCCGCCCGCCATGATCGTCCACTTGAAGCTGCTGCTGACCGCTGTTTTCTGGGGCGGCACGTTTATCGCCGGGCGCCTGGTCACCCAAAGCGTCGGCCCTTACTCGGCCGCCTTTCTGCGGTTTGCCGCGGCATCGGCCTGTCTGCTGTTTCTGGTCCGCAGGATCGAGGGCCGGTGGCCGCCGCTCAATCCGCCGCAGCGGTTAACGATGCTGGTGCTGGGGCTCTCGGGGGTCTTCGCCTACAACGTTCTCTTCTTCAAGGGGCTCAAGCTGATCGCGGCCGGTCGCGCTTCGTTGATCATCGCCAACAACCCCATTCTGATCGCGCTGCTGTCGGCGGTTTTCTTTAAGCAGCGGCTGACGGCTCTCCAGGGATTGGGCATCCTGATGTCGGTCAGCGGCGCTGCCGTCGTGATCTCCAACGGGCAGGTGGGCCGGCTGCTGCAGGAGCCTCTGGCAGCGGGAGACCTCTACATCTTCGGTGCTGTGCTGAGTTGGGTAACCTACTCGCTGGTGGGCAAGGGCGTTTTGCGGGGCCTCTCGCCACTGGTGGCGGTGGCCTACTCCGCCACCCTGGGCGCCGTCTGCCTGCTGTGGCCAGCGCTGGGCGAGGGGCTCTGGACCGCCATCGCGGGCTACCCGGCGGTGGCCTGGGCCGGTCTGGCCTACCTGGCGATATTCGGGACGGTCCTGGGATTTCTCTGGTACTACGAAGGCATTCAGGCAATCGGGGCCACCCGGGCCAGCCTCTTCATCAATTTCGTCCCGGTCAGCGCGGTCCTGATGGCCTTTGTGATCCTGGACGAACCCCTCACCCACGCCCTGTTGGCCGGGGCGGCGCTGGTGACCAGCGGTGTCTTTCTGACCAACCGGTTTGCCGAGCAGGGCGAAGCGTGAACCTCTTGAGCAAGCTGACCATGGGCCGCCGGTGCCGCCGTGCAGGGCGCCCCGGCCGGGCGGGGTCCACCCGGACCGTTGCCTGGTTTGGGTGGCACGCTCTCAGGCAATTTCATCGTCGCTGAGGTAGCAAGCCGGATCCGGGGCCCAGACGTCGCCGCTGACCGCTTCGGCCCGAACCCTGAAGTTGCCGCCGCAGATATCCAGCCAGCGGCAGGTGGCGCAGCGGCCTTTGACATGGCGCTTCTTTTCCTTGAGCTTGCCCAGTAGGGGCTCGGATGTGTCCGTCCAGATGGTCGAAAACGGGCGTTGGCGAACATTGCCGAAACTGTAATGGCGCCAGAACTGGTCGGCGTAAACTTCCCCATCCCAACTGACGCACCCGATGCCGCGGCCCGAGTTGTTGCCCTCGTTCATCTTGAGCAGCTCGAGCACCCCTTTGGCCCTTTCGGGGTTTTCACGACGCAGCCGCAGGTAGAGGTAGGGGCCGTCGGCATGGTTGTCGACGGTTAAGACCTCTTTGGGCTTGCCCCGGTCGTGAAGGTCCTTGGTGCGGTCTATGATCAGGTCCACGGCCGCCCGGGTCTCGGCGTGGGAGAGGTCGTCCTGGATCAGTTTGGAGCCCCGACCGGCATAAACCAGGTGGTAAAAACAGATCCTGGGGATCTGCATCTCCTCCAAAAGGTCGAAAATCTTCGGAATTTCGGCGACGTTGGCCTTGTTGATGGTAAAGCGCAGCCCCACCTTGATGCCGGCCTCCTGGCAGTTGCGAATGCCCTCGAGTGCCTTGGCATAAGCGCCCCTGACCCCTCTGAAACGGTCGTTGACCGCCTCCATCCCGTCCAGGCTGATGCCGACGTAGGACAGGCCGATTTCTTTCAGAATGCGGGCCTTTTCCCGGGTGATGAGGGTTCCGTTGGTGGAAATGACCGCCCGCATGCCCTTTTGCACCGCATAGCCCGCAAGCTCGGCCAAATCAGGGCGCACCATGGGTTCCCCCCCCGAAAAGAGCAGAACCGGGGCACCGAAGCCCGCCAGATCGTCGATCAGCCTTTTCCCCTCCCCGGTGGTGAGTTCGTTGTTGAAGGAGATGTCCTTGGCCTGGGCATAGCAATGGACGCATTTCAGGTTGCAGCGCCGGGTGACGTTCCAGACCACCACCGGCCGCTTGTCCCTGGAGAACTGCAGCAGATGCGAGGGCAGATGGGCCGAGGAGCGGCCGTAGCGCAGGGCGTCCGAGGGCTCCACGGTTCCGCAGTAAAGCTTGGAGATTCCGATCATCGCATTAGGTCCTTTGGAATTGAACGCCCGTAACCTGGCGCAACTCGTTTTTGATCAGGTTGTTGAGATACTCTTCGGGGCTGAGCAGGGCCTGCTTGGAGATAAAAAAACGGTTTTTTCCCGATTTTTCCTGAACCAGCTTGAGACCTAATTCGAAGTCGGCGGAGAGCTTGCGACCCAACTCCTCCGGTGTGATGGTGGCAGTCAAAAACTGTCCCACCACAAAGTCGATGGCCTCTTCTTCGAGGACGATGTTGATGTCATGGCGCTTGAAAAAATTCAGTTCGATGTTTTTGGTTTCATCTATGAGCGCTTTGATTTTGCGCAGCACGCCGCCCACATCTTGAAGGTGCACGGCGTAGTGGGCCGCGGCCAGGGCGATGCGGGACTCGGTCAGGGTCAGGTTGTGCTTGTCCGTCAGGGTGCGGCTGTTGGTGCGGATGTAGTCGCGAACGTATTGGGTTTCGGCCTGGGCGATACGCTCGAAGGCGGCAGAACGTTGCGGGTCCCGGGGGGATGCCAGCCATTGCGCCAGGACCGCCTCCGGGGTTTGAATCACGGCCGCGGTCACCGGGAACCGCTGAATGTTCGTTGAGGGCAGGCGTTTTTCAAACGGCAGCAGCGCCTGCTCCACCGCGCTGACCAGCCCCCTGGCGCCGGTGTGCTCCTCAAAAGCCCGGCCGGCCAGAAGCCGTAGGGCCTCGTCGCTGAATTTGATTGCGATGCCGTAGGCGGCAAAGTCCATTTTTTTGCCGAGGATGATGGGATTGTTGGGGCTTTTGAGGATGGCGAAAAGGTCATCCTGCTCGAGGCTTTCAAAAACCGCACGCACCGGCAGCCTGCCGACGAATTCGGATTCGAACCCATACCGGATCAGGTCTTCCGACTTCAGATGCTGCAACAGGTGGGTGCCGTGGGTCGCCTTAGTCACGCTCGCCCCGAAGCCGATGCCCTGATCGGATACCCGCTTTTTGATAATGTCGATCAGCTCCGAGAATGCGCCGCTGACGATGAACAGGATGTGGCGGGTATTGACCGTGGTTTTTTCGCGCTTGCCGGTTTTGCGGTAGCGCTCGATCTCCTGGATCATTGAAATCGGGTCGTGGGGTACCTTGAGGTCCACATCGGTTTCTTCGAGCGGTTTCAGGAGCGCGCGCTGAACCCCCGTACGGGAAACGTCGGCGCCGATCAGGTTGCGGCTGGAGGCGATTTTATCGATCTCGTCGATATAGATGATGCCAAACTGGGCCCGCTCGATGTCGCCGTCCGCTTCGCGCACCAGATCGCGTACCAGGTCTTCGACGTCGCCGCCGACGTAGCCGGTTTCGCTGAATTTGGTGGCGTCCCCCTTGACCATCGGGACGCCGATTTTTTTGGCAATCAAGCGGATCATGTAGGTTTTGCCAACCCCGGTGGGGCCGAGCATCAGGACGTTGTTTTTGATGCTGCCCACCATCTCGCCGATTTCATCCGGGGAGGCGGCCATGTGGTTGATACGGTTGAAATGGGTGCAGATCTTGGTCGCCAGTACGGTTTTGGCCAGGTCCTGCTTGACGATGTACTGGTCCAAGTAGGCGACCAGTTCCTCTGGCTTGAGGTCGAAATAGACCGGTGAGGGGCGGGTGGCCGGTCCGGCGGAATCGGCTTCCGCTTTTTGGGCTGTCGCCACGGGGGAAATGATGCGAACACTGTCGCCAAATTTTTTGGACAGCAGCTCAACCATTTCTTTCTCGATTTCCTTGGGTGTGATGGCTTTTTCAGCAGGTGTTTTCATAACCACTATTGATAATCATGCCCATTTGGGAATTCAAGGCGGCCGCGGCGATCGGCACGCCGCCAAGGTCCCCGGGAAGCCGACCATCCGGCGGCAAATCAAGTCCCTCCATTGCGGCCGGCGACATTTTGCGGCATCGGGGTGTCACTATTTGTCAACGCGTGGCGCCGCCGGGAGGGGTTCGCCGCGATGGAAGGCCGGCAGACCGAGGTTGTGCAGCCCCTCGATCAGGTGGAGTGAAAATTGCATCGCTTACCGGCGGTCGTTGTCTCTTTAACGTTCCCGGCCATCCCCAAGTGCCCATCGGCGGCGGTCTTCCCACCCAAAGGCAGCGGCCCCTGAACGGGACGGCTGCAACCTGCGGGATAAAAAGCGCAAGAGGTGCACATGACGGTTGAACCCGATCCCCACGTCGAGGAAAAGCTCTACACCCGTTACCGCAAGCTGGCAACCCTCTATCGGCAAACCCGGACGAAAATCGAGCGCTTGGAAGACCATCGCGAGTTCATTTCCCTGGGACGTTTCTCCGAGCTGCTGACCGAAAATGAAAAGCTGTTGGCCGACCTCAGCGCCCGCCTGGCGCCCCTGACGGCCCGGGTGGAGGCGGTTTTGTGCAGCAGGAAAATGGAAGCCCGATCGGTCGAAGCGCAGTTGGCCCCGCTGGAGCGGGAAATTCAGGAGGCCCGTGTGCTGCACAAGATCAATCTGATTTCATGGCGCCAGCTGCGCAGCGAGACCAAAAAATCCAAGGGGCAAAGAAACCGTCTCCTCAGATCGTTGAAGGCCAGGAGGCGTGAAATCCGGCAGGTTCAGAATCTTCTGGACCTGGTCGCTCCCGGGCAGGCCGCAAAGTCCCCCAAAAGCCTGAGCTTTCTGTGGCGGCCCCGGCCCGGGGCCGCTTCAATCACCCCTGGTGCGAACCGGTTGCAGGAACTGAAAGTCGAAGCGCAGGCCCTGCGCAGCGAGAAAAAAAAGGCCGCTGAGCGCGCCGCGCCCACCCGCCGGGAAACGACCACGGTGGAAAAACTCCTGGCAGCGGTTCAAAACGGCGATACGCGCGCCCTGACGACGATGTTCCCGGCCAGCGCCGGAATCACGGTCTGTGTGCGCCAGCCTTGACAGTTCCGTTAAATGGCCAATTTCTGCGTTGCGCTGCATCTCGAAGTCGCTGCGGCGTACAGCAGTACGCCTCACTCCGCGAGATTTGCGCGCCTTGATATTGGCCATTTAACGGAACTGTCTGGATTTTGAATTTTTACTGGTTCGCCAGCCTTGACAGTTCCGGAAAAGGTTGCTTTCTATTTTTGGTTGCGATGACTGCATCGGGTGCAGGCGGCGGGCGCAAAAACCCCCACGGGACAGAATAATTCTTTGTCCCGTGGGGGTTCTTTTTCTGGTGCGCCCGGCAGGATTCGAACCTGCGATCTCCAGCTCCGGAGGCTGACGCCCTATCCCCTGGGCTACGGGCGCATGGCGGTATCGGTGGTGGGACGCGCGCGGCGGCTGCCGCGCAGGTGGGATCTATTTAGTGGATAGGCCGGGTTAAGTCAACCCTGAAAGTGAAGCGATTTTTCCTAAGCCGGGCGCCCGCCAGTGCCCACCGGACCGCCGCTGGAGGAGGGGAAGGCGAAAAGGGTCAGCGGCTCAAACCCATCTGCGCAAGTGCGGCTTTGGCATCCCCGACCATGTAAAGGGAGCCCCCCACGCAAATGACCTCATCGGTCGCGGCGGTCTCCAGGGCGTATCGCAGCGCGGAGGCCACATCAGGCTTGAGGGTGATCTCCGCGGTCAGGTCGCGGGCGGCGTCGTATAGTGTCTCAGGGTCAAGCGCCCGATCGATTTGGGGGCGCGTCAAAATCACCCGGTCGCAGGCCGGCAGGAGGCTTTTCAGCATCGCCCGGTAGGGCTTGTCGCTGAGGATCCCCACGACCAAAGTGATCTTGCGGTCCGAAAGGGTCTGGCGCAGATAGGCGGCCAGGTTTTTGGCGGCGATGCGGTTGTGGGCGCCGTCCAAAATGACCATCGGGTTGGTGGTCACGATTTCCAAGCGGCCGGGCCAGATTCTCCGGTCGAAGCCTTGCTGGATGGCCTTAAGGGAAATCTCCACCCGTGAACTTTGATTGAGCAACTCGCAGGCCGCCAGCACGACCCCGGCGTTGTCGACCTGGTAGCTGCCGGGCAACCCGGTGCGCATCCTGTGCCAGACGTTGGCTATCCCGAAGTAGGAAAATGTCCCGTCAGGGCGGCGGCGGACGCGGAAATCTTTTCCCAATCGAAAGAGGGGGGCCTCGCGCTCGCGCGCCATGGCCTCCAGCACCCTGACGGCCGAGGTCTGCCTGACCCCGGTAACGACGGGGGTCGCGGGCTTGATGATGCCCCCTTTTTCGGCGGCAATCTTGGCCAGGGTGTTGCCGAGATACATTTCATGCTCGATGGAAACGTTGGAAATGATCGAAAGAACCGGCGCGATGATGTTGGTTGCATCCAGACGGCCGCCCATACCGGTTTCGATC
>JAJDNY010000128.1 GCA_022340425.1 Desulfobacteraceae bacterium
TTTAGAGGTGAATTTAACCCTAAAAAATTTTGGGTTTCCTTTTGAACAACGGAATAAAAATTTCCCAAGGAAAATCCTCTTTCTTTTCAAGGTTGGCAATCCAACCCTGTACATATCCATTTGGGCTTCCAGTTCCCACGATTGTTTTTCCATCGGAGGATATTCCTGTGGCTCGCTCAAGAGTCCAAGCGTTCAAGTCTAAACCACAAGCATCGATCAATAGTTCTCTTAAATTTCTCATGCCATTTTTTTCATCCCAGATGAAAGCCTCGGTTTTATCACCCGAACCGCTATTACCAACTACAGTGGAACCATCGGCAGACACTGCCGAGGCAACGCTCACAGAACAACCGGGCAAATGGCCCAAG
This sequence comes from Desulfobacteraceae bacterium, assembly GCA_022340425.1. Taxonomy (NCBI): domain Bacteria; kingdom Pseudomonadati; phylum Thermodesulfobacteriota; class Desulfobacteria; order Desulfobacterales; family Desulfobacteraceae; species Desulfobacteraceae bacterium. The sequence goes on from JAJDNY010000128.1 coordinate 369, forward strand.
CCAACCATCCCAGCACTTTGGGTCCAGCGAAAGGCCTCCGCATATCCAGAACTCGAAACGCTATAACCAACCACGATGGCGCCGTCGGCAGATACATCAGTAGCCCCGCTTCTGAGATCGCCACGGGACAGAAAGCCCAAGCCGACCATCCCCTCGTTTGGGGTCCAGCGGAAGGCCTCGGATCTATTCTCCACCCCCTCGCCCGCCTCGGAACGACCCACAACGATGGCGCCGTCGGCAGACACACCAAAGGCGCAGCTCTCAGAATGACCAGGCAAATAGCCCAAGCCAACCATTCCATCGCTTTGGGTCCAGCGAAAGGCCTCAAATTTTTCATCCTCGGCCGTCGAAGAACCACCCACCACGATGGCACCATCGGCAGACACATCATAGGCATAGCTCTCAAGACTGCCCTCGGGCAAAAAGCCCAAGCCAACCATTCCATCGCCTTGGGTCCAGCGAAAGGCCTCCGTAGTTACAGACAAACGACCATAACCAACCACGGTAGAGCCATCGGCAGATACACTCAGGGCAATACTCTCATGGGTATCGGGAAGGAAGCCCAAATCAACCGCCCCACTGCTTTGGGTCCAGCGAAAAGCCTCCCTGTCATAACCCCATATACCCCAACCCACCGCAACAGAGCCATCGGCGGATACACCATAGGCCTCGCTTCCGCCGCGAAAGTCAAAACCCAAAAAGCTGGCTGCCTGCGCCCCGCCTGCCAGAGCTGCGCATAAAACCAGGGACAGGCTAATCAACCTTGCCCGTTTCATTTGGGTTCCCTCCACTTAGCACCTCTCTCGAGATGCGCGAACCATAGAAAAAAACCGTCGTTGATGTTCGATGCTCAAGTTATTTGGCTAACGGGATAACTTGATCAGTCAAAATCACGGAGGTGCCGACCGGCAGCGGGTTTACTTGATCTGGATCTGGATCTTCTTGTGCTGGGCCTCGGCCACCTTGGGCAGCCGGATTTTCAGGACCCCTTTCTTGAAGGTGGCCTCGATCTTGTCCTCCTGCACCGGTGCGGGCAGCTTGAAGGAACGCTGGAAAGTCCCCCAGTAGCGCTCCGCGAAGTAGTGCTCGGCGTCCTTTTCCTCCTCCTCCTTTTTCTTCTCCCCCCGTATGGTCAGCAGGTCGCCGGAGAGACTGACCTCCACGTCCTTGGGTTCAACGCCCGCCAGCTCGGCCTTGACGATGAATTCCTTCGGGGTTTCGGAGATATCCACGGTGGGCGCCCAGCCCTCCAAAAAGCCGGGGGCAAAGGGCACATCCCCGAAAAAGCGTTTCCAGAGGCGGTCCATCTCCTTGCGAAAATTGCTGAGTTCGGCACTGAAGGGCTTTAAGGGCAGAAGATCCATTTCATCCTCCTTTCTGCGAGCCGGTTGTTGGAAAATGTCGTCGGATCCCTGGACGACAATCACAAGCAAGGCCCGCCGGGGCTGCAGCCGCGGACCGTTTTGGGCCCGTCTTCATGGGCCGGCTTGCAGCAGCCGCGCCAGGGTTTTTTCTATCACCCGGGAGGTAAACGGCTTAGCGATCATTTCCTGAATGCCGACCTGCCTTGCCTCGGCCCGCACGTCCTCGCTGCCGTATGCGGTGATCAGAATCTTGATGCAGCCCGGGGCGATGCTCCGGATTCGGCGGAAAAACTCCAGGCCGTCCATTCCCGGCAGGCGGTAATCGGCGATGATGATATCATAGCGGTCGTGGTTGAGCCGCTCCATGGCTGTCTCGGCGGTTTCCACCGCCAGCAGGCGGCAGCCTTCGGCCTCAAAGAACATGCTGAGTGAATCCCGAATCCACTCGTCGTCGTCGATCAGCAGGATTCGCATCTGCCTGAGTGTGCCGAAAAGATTCATGATCCCGTTTTCTGATGCCATATCGCCGCGGGGCGCCGGCGGACAGCTGATATTTTTTTCCTCTGAACTGCTTCCTGAGCAAAAAAAATGCCACGGCCCGGGAAAGATAGTATCTCTTTATTTTCAATTGGTTGTATTACAGAAAAGCCTGCCCCAACGCCCTGGGCCAAACCCGTTTCGAAGGATTGCGAAGGACCCGTTGCAAAACTTCGAACCCTTTCACCGGCATTCAGCCCTCCGAGGCTTCCAGGGCCTCGAAGCCCGCAAGGATGTCCAACAGCTCGGCAGTGATCAAGACCTGACGGGTATCAGCGCCCAGAAGGAGAATCCTTCCCGGTCCCCGTCTGAGAGGGCATGGTTCAAAACGGCCTCGTTGAACTGCCCGCAGATCCCCTGGTCCGACCCGTCCACCACGCACACCGCCGGCCCCGCCATGCGCACGGGCCCCACCGCCCCCGGCAGCCGAAGGAGCGCCTGCCAGTCCAAGGCCACGCTGCGCTCCTAATCCGCCAGGGAGGCTACGGCCTTTTCCAGGTGCTGGATGTTGATGGCCGCTTGGTGGGAATGTAGGCCGAGATGTTCTGGGCCTCGGTTTCCACGATGGGCATGGCGGTCAACGAGCCCCGCCGGATTCGGGCTTCAGGTGGGTCCCCCGTTCCAGGAAACGCGAATGGATGTAGAAGATGTCGCCGGGAAAAGCCTCCCGCCCCAGGGGGCGGCGCAGCAGCAGCGAGAGCTGGCGGCAGGCCAGGGCATGGCGGGTCAGCGCCTCCACCGCGTTGGCGATCCCCGACGTTCGCTGGCCGATGGGAATCAGGGCGTCGACGACCTTGAGACCAGTCTGCAGGGGCTTTTCCACCGGCGCCCGCCGGATGATCTCCGGCGCCTGCTGCTGCACCGCCCGGCGCTCCGCCGCCGCCGAGGGCTCCCCCAACGCCGCCTTGAACTCCCGCAAGCACCAGTTCATGTTCCACGCCACCTGCCACTGGCCGAGGTTCAACCGCAGGCCGAAGCCCAGTTTCAGGGTCAGTGCGATTTGAGCCTCTCCGGGTGGTTATCCATGGCCAAACGCACCTTCTCCCGCTGCAGGCCGGCTGCGGCTAACTGACCACCCAGATGGCCATCTCGCGCGCCATCTGCATGACCTTGTTGCCCACCCGCCCCATGTAGAATTCCTGAATGCGGGAGAGCCCCCGGCGGCCCACCACGATGGTGCCGAAACCGCCGCGCTTGGCCGTCTCGTAGATCGCCCCCGAGCGGCTGGCGGCACCGGTTTGCAGTTCGGTCTGGATGCGCCCGACGGGAACACCGGCCGTAACCATGACGTTTTTGGCACTGTCCAGCTTGGCGCGCAGCTCCCGATCGACCTCGGCCATCAGCCCCTTTTCGCCCCCACCGCCAAAGATGGCTTCGTGGACCCCCTGGGGCCCACCAAAACCCTTGAGAACGGTCATCAGGGTGATGTCGAAGCTCCCCCCCACGGCCATCTGCGCCACATGCGCAACGGCCTTATCGGCCCCCTCGGAGCCGTCATAGGCCAGCAGCAGCTTGCCGGGTTTGGGCTTGCCGCCCACCATCCAGACCGGCACCTCCTGGCTCTTCTGGATCAGCTTGAGGGCCGTGCTGCCCACCACGATGTCCTTGAGGCGGCTCACCCCCCAGCGCCCCATGACCACCGCGCTGTAGCCCGACTGAGCTTCGAAGAGGATGTCGCGCGCGATGTCGACCTTGGCCGGATGCATTTCAACACGGATCGTCTTACCGTCGAAGCCGGCCTCCTCCAGAATCTTGCGTCCGTGGGCCATGCTCTCCTCGACCACCCTGCGCTGCTCGCGCTCCCAGGCGGCGATATCGGCCATCCGGGTCCGCCCCATGGGGTTGATGCCCATGTCCCAAAAGGCCTGGTCGATCTGCCGCAGGGCGTGGTAAAGCACCACCTGGACCACCTCGGGCGCCAGCATGTTCTTGATGTAGCGCACCGCGTCCAGCGCCTGATCCGAGCCGTCGATGGCCACCAGCAACTTCTTGACACCTGGATTTGTCATGTTTCCTCCCCCCTTTCGCTGTCTGCCGGAACGGCGCTGGGGCGGCGCCCACCGCCCGCCAGCGGCCCCTGAAACGCCCGGCGGAAACCTGAACCCCTATAAAGCACTGGCCCTTCCCACCTGCACAAGGACCCTTGGATCGTCAATTTTTGCCCCCATGATTCAAACGGGATCTATCGCACCGATTACGCGTCGGTCGGGCCTCAGTAAACCTCCCGCCGGTTCTCGCGATGATCGACGATGTAGAGCAGCGCGCCCTGCCCCTGGAGCTCCTCCCGGAGCCGGTCCAAGCGGCTGCGGTCCACATGGTAGGCCCGGATGTAGACGTTGCGAAAACCGGCCGGGGCCCCCTCGCTGCAGGAGAGCAGGCTCACCAGCCGGCCGCCGCAGCGGCCAATGATCCCGGTGAGGGCCTCGATTTGCCCCGGCGCCTCGGGGACCTGAATGGCGAACTGGATCCCCCGGCTTACCAACCCGGTGAGGCGTATCAGGGCGCGGAAGATGTCCGACTGGGTGATCACCCCCACCACCGCACCCCCAGCCACCACCGGCACACCGGAGATTTTGTGACGCAGCAGAATTTCGGCGGTTTCCTCCACCGTAAAATCCGGCGGGACGGTGACCGGGTTTTGGGTCATGATCTCCCGCACCCGAATCTTGCTCAGCAGGTAGAGCAGTTCATAAACGTCCAGGGCGTTGGCATCCGAGGCCGAGGCCCGCTTGAGATCCCGGTCGGTGATCACGCCCACCAGTTTGCCCTCTTCCAGCACCGGCAGCATTCGAATCTTGTGCTCCCGCAGGAGCTGGTTGGCATCCTTCATGGCGCCGCCGGCATCGACGGCGATGACCTCGGTGCTCATCCAATTTTTGACCAGCATCGGGGGTTCTCCTCATCTGGCCGGCGAGCGGCATCTCGAAAAGCGGCGGCAACCGGATCTGCACGGAAAATTAGCAGGAGCCATGCCAACCTTCCCTGATGGTAATCATGTTGTGTAATCAAAAGGTTGGCGTTACACGAAACTGCGGCGGACACCCCGTGGCAAGGGGGTTTCGCAAAATTGAGAAGGATGCCTGGAAATTTTCAGACCGCCTGGCGGCCTCTGCCAAAAAAAAGGAACCCAACCCGGGCTACTGGGTAGGTTCCTTCGAAAGATCTCTTGGCAGCTCCCGGATTGCCCCTGCAGCGCCATTTGCGACGATCACCCGAGGTGCCGCTGGCGGGGTCGTTACAGGGGAAGCGCGGCGCTATTTAAGCTTGTATGGGTTGATGGTCAGGACCGGCACCGGTGAGCGCCGGGCGACGTTCTGGGCGACGCTGCCGAAAATCGTGTGTTCCAGCCCCTTGCGGCCGTGGGTGGCCATAATGACCAGATCGATATTGTCGGCTTCGATGGTCTTGATGATCTGGTTGGCCGGATCACCCGTTACGATGCGCCGCTGGAAATTGGGACAGGCCTGCAGTTTTTCCTCGCAGATCCGCTCCAGCGCTTTCTCAGCCGCGGTCGCGGCCTCCTCCTGGAGCTTGTTGAGGGACGGGTGAGGCACGTAGACCTTCCCCCAGCGGCTCAGGTTTTCCACCACGTGCAGGAGATAAATCGTACTGTCGTACTTCTCCGCCATGGACATGACGAAGGGCAGGATCTTGCTGGAGTTTTCGGTCAAGTCGCAGGGAAACAAAATCTTTTTGAATTCCACCATGGCACCCTCCTCCTGGTTTTGAGGTTATGTCGGGCCGGCGGGGCGGCCTGCGCCGTCACCGGCCCTCCCGCCCGAGCACCGCTCCTTTGAATTACTCACATGTTACATCACCAATCGATGAACGGCAACCACCCCCCGCAACTGCCTGGGGTGAGCGCTGCCCGCGGCGGCTTCGGCCAGCAGCGCTCGTATCGAAAATCTTCGAACGCGCCTTCGCAAAACTTCGAACCCGGGGCGTTCAAGGTTGATGAAGCGGTAAAAAGTCACAAACCAGACGGTTTCGAAAAAAGTTCAATTTCAAGGCGCGCAAATTTCGAGGAGTGAGGCGTACTTATGTACGCCGCAGCGACTTCGAGATGCAGCGCAACGCCGAAATTGGGCTTTCTGAGCCGCCATCAAGGCTAGCGCGCCAGGGCCGCGGCGGTTTCCCGTGCCAGCAGACGGTGGTCCTGGGCCAGCAGAAGGTCCAGGCAGGCCTCCAACGGCTGGCTGGTGTTCAGGCGAACCAAAAGCTCCGCGGGAATCTCCGCAAGGGGGCTGTAGCGCGCCTTGAGGTCGGCGAAATGCTCCAGACGCGCATCGGAAACCGAAGGGGAACCCTCCCGCGCGGCCAGCCGCCGGCGCAGGACCGAATCGTCGGCAAAACACTCCACGAACAGGATGTTGACGTCGCTGTCCCGGGCCAGCCGAAGCACTTCGGCGCGCCGGCGGGAATCCGAAAAGGTGGCGTCAAGAATCACCGAAAGCCCTTTTTCAAGCCGCTCCTGGGCATCCAGCAGAAGCCGGCCGTAGGTCAGGGCGTCGGCCCCGGGGGTGTAGATCCCTTGAGCGAAAGCAGCCACGGCCGGCTCCTGCGGACGGCGCTGAAAGAGGGATTTACGCACCACATCGGAGCGCAGCACCTCTACGTCCAAGCGGCGCCCCAGGGCGCGCGCGACCGTGCTTTTGCCCGTCGCGGGCATCCCGCACGCCACCCAGAGGGTCGGCCGGGTGAACTGCACGGCATAACGGTAGGCCAGTGCCAGATAATCCCCGGCCTCGCCGGCGGCCGCCCGGCGGCCGGCCG
>JAJDNY010000129.1 GCA_022340425.1 Desulfobacteraceae bacterium
GATCAGGATCACGACGTCGCGGCTGATCACCAGGACCGTCAGCCACTCGGGAATGACGTGCAGAATCGCCAGACAGATGAAGGCCGACAGCAGCAGGAGTTTGTCGGCGACCGGGTCCAGGTAGGCCCCCAGAACGGTCCGCTGATTGAAATAGCGGGCGATAAAGCCGTCCAGACCGTCGCTGATCCCTGCAAACGAAAAGACCAGCAGCGCGGGGATAAACATCTCCCGCAGCAGACAGATCACAAAAAGCGGGGTCAGCAGGATCCGGATCACCGTCAGGGTGTTCGGGATATTGATCGGCAGACGTCTCGCTTTGGGGGCTTCCTTCATGGTTTCAATGGATTGCCTGTCCGTGATGCGGCCGGCGCTATTGCGGAATCAACTCCACCTGCAGGCCGTAATCGGACACGTCGTAAATCCGGACGCCGAAAGCATCGAAGGTGTTCATCATCAGGGCGTCGGCCAGCTCCCGGGCGTCCCCCTGATAGGTCACCACCAGGGTGGTGCGGTCGGCGGTCATCTCCCGGGTGGAAAGCGCGGCAACTCCCGCTAGTCCGCTCAGCCGCTGTCGGAACTGGATGAAATTCTTGAGGTTGCGCGTGCCCGCAACCACCACTTCAATGACCGCAGGGCCATCGGCAGCTTGGGGCCGCTCCTGCTGCAGCCCCACCCCCGAGAGCCGCTCCTCGAGGGCCGCCAGCGCTACCCTGGCCTCCACCAGCAAACGGTAGTGGCCGCCGGCCTTGGCTTCGGTGAGCACCCGATAGCTTTGAATGAAGCGGTCGGTGTTTTCAAAAACGGCGGCATTCAGCGTTTCAAATGCTGCCACCAGATCCTCCTGGGGCAGCATCTCGGTCGCAGCGCGGGCGGCGGCGCTCGCAAGCGCCCCGGCAAGGGCCTCCTGGCGGGCGGCTTCAATCCCTGCGCCCCGGATCGCGGCCGAGCCGATGACGGTGTAAACCCCGTCGGGCCGACCGGCCTCGACGGCGGCAGCCGCAGCCGCCACTCCCAGCATCAGGCACCAGATCGCGCAGATGCGCAGGGGCCAAAAAATCCGCAGCATACGCCTCTCCTTGGGCTGCCGATCACACCCGACGCTGCAGGGCGTAATCGGCGATATAATGCAGGACCTCCCGCGATTCCCCGGCCGGAAAGATCTCCAGGGCCGCCTGGGCCCGCCGGACGTGGTCTTCGGCCAGCCGGCGGGTCTCGCGCAACCCGCCGTAGCGCTCCAGAAGGTGCAGCAGCCGGTCGAAATCCTGCGGGAAAACCTCGCCGCCGGTGATCAGGGCCGCCATCCAAGCCCTGTCCGCGGCTTCGGCCCGGTCCAGGGCGTGGATGACCGGCAGGGTCAGCTTGCCCTCCTTCAGATCCGTTCCCACCGCTTTGCCCAGCTCCCCGGCATCGGCGGTGTAGTCCAGGAGGTCATCGGCCATCTGGAAGGCCAGACCGATGTGATGGCCGTAGTCCGCCAGGGCGCTTTGACGGGCCTCGGGCGCACCGGCGATCATGGCCCCCACCCGGCAGGCGCCCTGGATCAAAACGGCGGTCTTGCGCCGGATCACCTCCAGGTACTCCTCCCGCGAGAGGTCCAGCTGCCCCTTGCGCATCAGCTGGTGGATCTCGCCCTGGGACATGTTTTCGGTGATGTTGGCGATCACCCCGATAACGGCCGGCGAGCCGCTTTCGGCGGCGATGGAAAGCGAGCGGGCGAGCAGAAAATCCCCCACCAGCACGGCCGTCGGGTTGCCGAAGAGAGCATGGGCCACTGGGCGCCCGCGGCGGAGGGTGCCGCCGTCGACCAGGTCGTCGTGCAGCAGGGTGGCGGCGTGCAGGTACTCGAAAATCGTCGCGTACTTCTTGTCTTGGCTGCCCGCATAGCCGCAGAGGCGGGCGGCCAGGACCATCAACAGCGGCCGCAGGCGCTTGCCGCCGGCAAAGAGGATGTGCCCGGCGACCTCGCCCACCAGGTCGAGATAGGGGGTCAGGTTCTCGGCCAGGGCCGCTTCGATGGCGGCCAGGTCGTCCGCCACGCGCGCCAGGATCAGCTGCTTGAGGTCGGGCATAGCACCTCCCCCACGAGATCGTAATCCAGGCTGTCGGTGATGGCGACCGGCACCACCTGCCCGATTTGCAGGGTGCCGGCGGCGTTGACGTAGGTGATGCCGTCCACCTCGGGGGCCTGAAAAACGGTCCGCCCGACATAGCCCCCCTCCGCCGACGCCTCCTCGATCAGGACCTCGTGCACCCGGCCTAGATGCGCCTGCAGGCGGCGGCTGGAGATCTCGCGCTGGAGGCGCATCAGCCGGTCGCGGCGTCTTCCGGCGACCGCCGGCGGCACCGGGTCGGGGAGCCGGTGGGACGGCAGGTCCTCGGCGTCCGAGTAGGTGAAGACCCCGAGATGATCGAATTCGACCGTCTCCACAAAGCCCAGCAGCCGGTTGAAATCCTCTTCGCTTTCCCCCGGAAAGCCGACGATGACGGTGGTGCGCAGGGCCGCCCCGGGAACCCCGGCGCGAATGGATGCGAACAGCGCCAGCAGCTCCTGTTGCCCGTAGCCGCGGCCCATCCGCTTGAGGATGGGGTCGCTGGCGTGCTGAACGGGCAGATCGAAATAGGGGCAGAGGGTGGGCCGCCGGGCAACGGTGCGGATGACGGCCTCGTCGATGCTCTCCGGATGGCCGTAGAGAAAGCGGATCCGGACCGCCGCGGAAAGCGCCGCCAGCCCGGCCAGAAGCCGGTCCAGCCCGGGGGCCCCGGCCAGATCGCGGCCGTAGGCGGTGGTCTCCTGGGCCACCAGCACCAGCTCCCGGGCCCCGGCGGCGATCAACGTGCGGGCCTCGGCGAGAAGGGTCTCCAGGGGCCGGCTCTTCTGCCGGCCGCGGAGCTTGGGGATGATGCAGTAGGTGCAGTACCGGCTGCAGCCCTCGGCAATCTTGAGGTAGGCCCAGTGGGGCGCTGCCTGGACGCGGGGCTCGGCGCCCGCTGCGGGTGGCGTCAGGTCGGGGTCGGGAAGCAGGCAGCCATGGGGGGGAACACCCCCCCGGGCGGCTTCCACGATCCGGTGGAAGGCCCCGGTCCCCAGAAAAACGTCCACCTCCGGCAGCGCCGCCGAAATCGCCTGGCGGTAGCGTTCGGGCAGACAGCCGGTCACGATCAGGCGCCGGCAGCGCCCGCTTGCCTTCAAGCGCGCCAGCTCAAGGATCGTGTCGATGGACTCGTCGGCCGCCGCGCGGATGAAGCTGCAGGTGTTGACCACGATGATCTCGGCTTCGCCCGGCTCCCGGGTGAGGTCGAAGCCGGCCCGGGCAAGCTTCCCGAGCATCACCTCGCTGTCCACCAAGTTGCGGGCGCAGCCCAGGCTTTCAAGAAAAAGTTTCATGCGGGCGCTATCTCATCCCTTGGGGTCGCGTGCCGACAGAAAACACCGGCGGCACAGCTCCGCAGCGGCGTTTGTCGATTTCCCTATCAGCCCGGGATTCAAAAGTCAAAAGGCCGCCGGCAACAGCCGACGACCTTTTCCGGAGATCTCTGACCCGGGGCTTTCAACCGGTCCAGAGCAAAACCGCCGAAAAGGGGTTTCAGGCCTTCAACTTCTGAATTTCAGCGGTGATCAGCGGCACCAGTTCGAAGAGATCGCCCACAATCCCGTAATCGGCCTTGGCAAAAATGGGGGCCTCGGGGTCCTTGTTGATGGCCACGATCACCTTGGCGGAGGACATCCCGGCCAGATGCTGGATCGCGCCGGAAATCCCGCAGGCCATGTAAAGAGCCGGGGAAACCACCTTGCCGGTCTGGCCCACCTGGTCGGAGGCCGGCCGCCAGCCCTCGTCGACGGCGGAGCGCGATGCACCCACGGCCCCGCCCAGCACACCGGCCAGATTCTCCAGCACGCTGAAGTCGCTGCTCCCCATGCCCCGGCCGCCGGATACGATGGCGTCGGCCTCGGTGAGTTCGACCTTGCCGGTGTCCAGGGTCTTTTCGACAAAGACCGTCCGCGTCGGGCCAGGTTCGGCCGCGACCGGTTCTATGGCCCCGGCTTTTTCAGTCGGGGTGATGGCCATGGCATTGGGGCGGATCGCCACCAACTTCAAGGGCCCTTCGAGCCTGACATCGGCCAGCAGCTTGCCGCCGTACATCGGCCGGGTGACCTGCAGGGCGCCGTCCGTCACCTGGATCGCCAGGCAGTCCACGGCCAGGGGCGCGTTCAGGCGGGCCGACAGGCGCGCCGCGAGGTCCCGCCCCTGGGTGGTGGCACCGAAAACCACCACCGCCGGTTTTTCCGCTGCGATGACCGCCGCCAGGACATTGCAATAGGCATCGTTGAGATATTCGGCCAGAGCCGGGTGGTCGGCGACCCGGATACGGTCGGCGCCGTAGCGGCCAAGCTCCGCGGAGGCCGCCTGAACCCCGTTTCCCAGAACCACCGCCGCCAGTTCAACGCCCAGCCGGTCGGCGATCCTGCGGCCCTCGCTGAGGGCCTCGAAGGTCACCTTGCGAAAAACGCCGTCGTTTTGTTCGGCGACGGCCAACACTGCCTGTGACATATCGTTCTCCTTGCACCCCGGCAGTTCGCGCGGGGATCAATCTTGACGGTTTCGAAAAAAGTCCAATCTCTGCGTTGCGCTGCATCTCGAAGTCGCTGCGGCGTAGAGGAGTACGCCTCACGCCGCTGAGATTTGCGCGCCTTGAGCTTGAACATTTTTCGAAACCGTCTTGTTTTTGACTTTTTACCGCTTCACCAATCTTGAAGGATTTAAGCCGCTCCTGGGCGAGCGGTGGGGTGTCAGACCACCTTGGCCTCTTCGTGCAGCAGCCGGACCAGTTCGGCCGCCTTGGCCTGGGCGGAGTCGCCCGCGATCATGCGGCCCCCGGTGCGCTGGGGCGGGAGGCGAAAGGCGGTGATCCGGACACCGCCTGCGGCCAGCGCGTCGGGTGCCAGCCCGATATCGGCCAGGGTCTTGGTCTCAAGCGGCTTGCGCTTGGCCTTCATGATGCCGGGCAGCGAGGTGTAGCGGGGCTCGTTCAACCCGCGCTGGGTGGTGAAAAGCGCCGGCAGGGGAGCCTCCACCACCAGGGTGCCGCCCTCCACGGTGCGCTGGCAGCGGATCCGGCCATCCACCAGCTCCTGCTTGACCACCATGGAGAGGTGCGGAATGTCAAGAAATTCGGCCACGGCCGGGCCCACCAGAAAATTGTCGTCATCGACGGCGCGCTGTCCGGCGATGATCAGGTCAAACGCGGTGCCCTTCAGGGCGGCGGCCAGAACCCGCGCGACACCCAGCCCGTCCAGATTCTGGGCGGCCGTGTCGTGGATCAAAATCCCCTTGTCGGCCCCCATGGCCAGGGCGGTGCGGATGGCCTCGACGGTTTTTTCGGCGCCCACGGAGACCACCGTGACGGTCCCACCGTGGGCTTCCCGGATGCGCAGGGCCTCCTCGACGGCAAACTCGTCGTAGGGGTTGATGACCCACTTGAGATTTTGGGTTTTGACGGACACCCCGTCATCGGCGATTTCGATGAACGCTTCGGTGGCCGGAACCTGCTTCAATAGCACGACAATTTCCACGGCAAAAGCCCTTTCTGCAAACGCGGCGGCAACCGGCCCGGTGCACAGGGATGTCTAGTCCGGCGCCATTCAGTTCAAGATAAAAATTCGTAACCCACCTGAATATCACAGATAAGATTTTCTAACTGAGCAAAACTACAAGAGGTCCTACGAGTTGTCAACAGATTTGTCGGCTGGCGCCGGCCGCTCAGTCGGCGCTCCTGAAGCCGTCCGAAGCAAATTCGGTCAGGCGGCCGTCCTTTTGGCGCACCACGATCAGGCATTCGGTGGCCTCCAGGCGGTTGACCAGCGGCACTCCCGGGCCGGGCCCCATCACCATCAGGGCCGTGGCCAGCCCGTCGGCGAAGGTGCAAGTGTCGGAGACCACCGAGGCGCTGACCACCCCGTTGGCCACCGGGTATCCCGTCTGGGGGTCGATCACATGGGCGTAGTGGACCCCGTCGACTTCAAAAAAATTGCGATAGTCGCCGCTGGTGGCCAGAGCAAACTCCTGAAGGGTGAGCACCTTGTAGACCGCATCCGGGGGGCTGGCGGGGTCCGGCCGGTTGATCCCCACCCGCCACTGTTTGCCGTCCCGGCGCAGACCGGCGGCAAAAACCTCGCCCCCGATTTCAACCAGAAAATCGCTGAAGCCGTTGGCCCGGATCAGCTCCGCGATCTGGTCCACCCCGTAGCCCTTGGCGATGGACCCCAGATCCAGGGTGACGGCCGGGTTTCGTTTGACCAGATAACCGTCCTCGGCGAGGCGGATTTGGTCAAACCCCAGGGTCTTGCGGCAGCGCGCGATCTCCGCCGCCGTGGGCACTCTTTTATCGTTGGTCTTCTTGCCGAAGCCCCAGAGATCCACCAGCGGCGCGACGGTGCCGTCCCATGCCCCGCCCGTCAGGCGGTGAAGTTCCTCAGCGACAACCATGACCTGCATGAAATCCCGCGAAACCGGAAACGGCTCCCCGCTTTGCGCCTGGGCGTTGAAGCGGCTGATCTCGCTGTCGGCCCGATAGACCGACATGCTGGCGTTGATCTGCGCCAAGCGCTCCTCGATCTTCGCGGCCAGCCCCTGGGCGCGGTTGAAAAACCCGGTGATCACCGTGATATGGTAGGTGGTCCCCATGGTCTTGCCGGAGAAAAGGACCTCCTGGCGGGTGTCGCAGCCGGCCAGGGTCAACATCGCCAGGGCCGCCCAGAATCTGCGGTGATTTTTCAGCATAGCCGTCACCAGTTGGCCCCGGGACCGCCGGCCGGACCGGCCCGGGGCTGCGGGGCGTTTGCCCGGGTTAGGTCAGCAGATCCGGGGCAGCTGCTCGCCGGAGAGCATCCCCACGATCCGGCTGCCGCCGATCCGGGTTTCCAGCACCACGCGGCCGGGGTGATCGGCGGTGACCTCGCCGATGATCCGCGCCTCGCGCCCCCGGGGATCCCGCCGAACGGCGGCCAGGACCGCCTCGGCCTTGGCCGGCGCCACGAAGGCCAGCAGCTTGCCTTCGTTGGCGATGTAGAGCGGGTCGAATCCCAGCAGCTCGCAGACCCCCGCCACCTCGGGTCGCACCTGAATCCGGTCTTCCTGGATGCGGATGCCAACCCCGGATTTTTCGGCGATCTCGTTGAGGGCGGTCCCCACCCCGCCGCGGGTGGGGTCGCGCAGCACGTGCAGGTCGGTCTCAACCGCCAGCATGCCGGCCACCATCGCGTTCAGGGGCGCGGTATCGCTCTGGATGGCGGTCTGGAAGGCCAAGCCCTCGCGGCGCGTCAGGATCGTGATGCCGTGATCGGCGATGGTCCCGCTCAAGATGATCCGGTCGCCGGGGCGCGCCCGGCTGCTGTCGATGGTCACGCCTGCGGGCACGGCACCGACCCCCGAGGTGTTGATGAAAATGCGGTCCGCAGCACCCCGCGGAACCACCTTGGTGTCCCCGGTGACCACCTGCACCCCGGCGGCGGCCGCGGCGCGGCCCATGGCGGCGACGATGGTCTCAAGGTCCGCCATGGACAGCCCTTCCTCCAGGATCAGGCCGACGCTGAGAAAAAGCGGCACCGCCCCGCACATGGCCAGATCGTTGACCGTGCCGTTGACGGCCAGGTCCCCGATGCAGCCGCCGGGAAAAAACGGCGGGTCCACCACGTAGGTGTCGGTGGAAAACGCCAGGCGCCCTTCGGGCAGGTGGAAGACCGCGCCGTCGTTTAGGGCGCTAAGCATCGGGTTGTCGAAGACCGGCAGCAGCAGATCGGTGGTCAGGCGGTGGGCCGCCCTGCCGCCGCTGCCGTGGTCCAGCAGGATCGTGTCGGGTTTCATCCCATTTCCTCGCAGGCCCGCAATGCCGCCGGCATTCCCGACGGTTTCCGGCACCGGGCGGTGCTTCAGGCGCCCTCCGGGCGGTGATAGCGGTAATAGGCCGCGCAGGTGCCTTCGCTGGACACCATACAGGGCCCCACGGGGTGCAGCGGGGTGCAGGCCTTTCGGTAGAGGGCGCAGTCGGTGGGGAGTTTAAGCCCCTTGAGGACCTGGCCGCAGGCACAGCCGTGGGGCTCGGGGACATCGGGGACCGCCAGGTCGAAGCAGGCCTCGGCATCCAGCCCCCGGTGGGCCGCGGCAATTTTCAGGCCGCTCTCCGGGATCACCCCCAGCCCGCGCCACTCGGCGTCGACGTCTGTAAACACCTCGGCCATGGCCGCCTGGGCTTTGGGATTGCCCGCGGCGGTGACGGCGCGCTCGTAGGCATTCTCCAGCAGCGCCTCCCCGGCCTCGATCTGGGCCACCAGCCGGGCCAGGGCCCGCAGGAGATCCAGCGGTTCGAAGCCGCCGACGACACAGGGAATCCGGTGGCGGTCGACCAGCGGCTGAAAGGCTTGGGTGCCGGCCACCAGGCAGACGTGGCCGGGCAAGAGGAAGCCGTCCACCCGCAGGTCGGGGGCCGCCATCAGCGCCGCCACAGCCGGCGGGGTGCGCTTGTGGGCGGCAAACACCAGAAAGTTTGACACCCCGCGGGCCCGGGCGGAGAGCAGCGCCGCGGCCACCGTGGGGGCGGTGGTCTCAAAGCCGACCCCCAGGAAAACCACTTTCTTGGCCGGGTTGCGGACCGCAAGGTCCAGGGCGTCCAGGGGCGAGTAGACCACCCGCACGTCGCAGCCCGCCGCGCGCGCCTGTTGCAGCGAGGAGCCGCTGCCCGGCACGCGCAGCAGATCGCCGAAGGTGGCCAGGATGACGTCCTCACAGCGGGCGAGGGCCACGAACTGGTCGATCTCCCGCTGGGCCGTGACGCACACCGGGCAGCCGGGGCCGGAGACCAGGGTGATGGTCTCGGGCAGCAGCGCCCGCAGGCCGCTTCTGAAAATCGACATGGTGTGGGTCCCGCAGACCTCCATCAGGCGGACGGGCTGGCGGCTGGCGGCATGAATCTGCGCGATCAGGCGCCGTGCGATGTCGCGGTCGCGGTACTCTTCGACGTGTTTCACGGCAATCGCCCCCCCTTGCGGCTCAGGTGCCGTTTGCCGGCGGCCCGCCGCCCGACCGTTCAGCTTGAACCAGGGCCGCGGCCACGACGGCCTGGCCCAGGGCGATGCCGCCGTCGTTGGTGGGCACGTGGGCGTGGCTTAAAACGGTGAACCCCTGGCTTTCCAGACTTTCTTTGAGGCCGGTGAAGAGCAGCAGGTTTTGGAAAACCCCGCCGCTCAAGGCCACCTGCCCAATCCCGGTTTCAAGCCGCAGGGCCGCGCACAACCGCGTGAAAAGATCCACCAGGGTGGCGTGGAAGCGGTCGCTGACCACCGCCGCCGGGACTCCGGCGAGCAGATCCCCCACCAGGGCGCGAACCAGCGGGGCCGGCGGGATGCGCTTGATCGCGCCCTCCTCCCAGCCGACGGCATAGGGCCGCTCGGGTGCGCCGCCGGCCGCCATTTCAAGCTCCATGGCGGCCTGCCCCTCGAAGGTGACATGATAGCGGATTCCGGCAAGGGCCGCAACCGCATCGAACAGCCGGCCGAGGCTGGAGGTCGGCGGGGCGTTGAGGCCGCGCCGGACCATGGCCGCGACGGTCCCGATCCTGGCGGCGTCCCGGGCTTTCAGCAGGGGCAGGTCCAGCTTGCGGTAATCATCGCCGAATGCGTCCCAGAGGTAGCTCAGCGCCATCCGCCACGGCGCGCGGATGGCCGCCGCCCCGCCCGGCAGGGGCACGTAGGCGAGGTGGGCGGCGCGCCGGAAGCGCGCGGCTTCGGCCACCAGGACCTCCCCGCCCCAGATGGCGCCGTCGGAACCGTAGCCGGTGCCGTCGAAGGCCAGCCCGATCACGGGGCCGGCCGCCCGGTTTTCGGCCAGGCAGCTGACGATATGGGCATGGTGGTGCTGGACGGCCACGCGTCGCAGGCCGCTCTGGTCCTCGGCAAAGCGCGTGCTGAGGTAGTCCGGATGGAGGTCGTGGGCCACCGCCTGCGGGGTGATGTCCAGAATGCGCTTCAGGTGGTCGACGGTCTGCCGGAAGAACTCGAAGGTCGCCAGGTTTTCCATATCGCCGACGTGCTGGCTGACAAAGGCCTGATCGCCGCGGGTCAGGCAGACGGTGTTCTTCAACTCGGCGCCGCAGGCCAGAATAGGCGGTATCGGGTCTTTCAGGAAAACCGGGGTGGGCACGAAGCCCCGCGAGCGCCGCAGAAAGCGGGTCGACCCGGCGGCGTGGCGCACCACCGAGTCGTCGCTGCGCAGAATGATGTCCCGGTTGTGGACCAGAAAATAATCGGCAATCCCCCCCAGACGGGCCAGGGCCTCATCGTTGGCAATGGCGATGGGCTCCGCGCTGAGGTTGCCGCTGGTCATCACCAGGGCCAAAAAACCCTCTGCCAGCAGCAGGTGGTGCAGCGGGGTGTAGGGCAGCATGACCCCGATCCAGCGGTTGCCGGGGGCGATCGCGGCGGCCAGGGGGTGGGGGCTGGTTTTGGGGAGCAGCACGATCGGCCGCTGGCAGGAGCTCAGCAGCGCGGCCTCGGCGGGGGTGGCCGTGGCGTAGCGCGCCACCGTCTGCAGGTCGCGCGACATCACGGCAAAGGGCTTGTCGTCGCGGTGCTTGCGCCGGCGCAAGCGCGCAACGGCGGCGGGGTTTTCGGCATCCACGGCGAGATGGTAGCCCCCCAGACCTTTGACCGCCACGATGGCGCCGGCTTTGAGCAGACCGGCGGCGGCCGCGATGGCGTCCTCAAAGGCAACGGGCGCGCCGGCAGCGGCGCGCAGGCCCAGCGACGGCCCGCAGACGGCGCAGGCGTTGGGCTGGGCATGAAAGCGCCGGTCCAGGGGGTCATCGTACTCGGCCCGGCACTGCGGGCACATGGCAAAGGCCTTCATCGAGGTCTTGGGGCGGTCGTAGGGGATATCCTCGATGATCGTGTAGCGCGGCCCGCAATTGGTGCAGTTGATGAAGGGGTAGCGAAAACGGCGGTTGGCGGGGTCGAAGAGCTCGGCCAGGCAATCGGCGCAGACGGCGACATCCGGTGAGATCAGGGTTCCCCGCTGGTCCCGGCGGGAGCTGGCCACGATGGTGAAAGCCGCCCGGCCGACGGGGGCCTCTTCGGAAATCGTGAGGGCCGTGATGTGGGCCAGCGGCGGGGGGCTTTGGGTCAGTTCACGGCAGAAATCCGCGACATTTTCGGGCGCTCCCTCGGCGTGGATCGAGACGCCCGTGGCCGTGTTGGCCACCGTGCCGCGGATCCCGTGGCGGAGGGCGGCCTGGAAGACGAAGGGGCGGAAGCCGACGCCCTGGACGATGCCGTTGATCTCCACCTTACGCGCGATGGGGGCGGTTTTCATATGCGCAAGGGCCGTCACCGGTCATACCAACGGCCGCCGGGGTTTGGCGGGGGGGCAGTCATCAATCCTCAGGGGGCCCACCGGCGTCCAGCCGCTGGGCGACGTCGCGCAACAGCGCCAGGGATTCGCGGGCGGCTTCTTCGTCGATCTTGTGAAGGGCAAAACCGGCGTGCACGATGACGTAGTCCCCCACCCGGGGGTCTTCCAGCAGCAGCAGGCTGGCCTCACGGGTGACGCCGTCGACGTCGATGACGGCCATCTGGTCTTCGATCTTGACGATCCGGGATGGAATGGCAAGGCACATCAGCTGGGGCTCCTCCGGCTGTAAGTCACGCCCAGGCGGTCCAACTCCTGCAGCACCCTGGCGACCATGGGCGCCACCTGACGCCGGACCGCCGGGGTCATTTCCAAACTCAGGGTTTCGATGTCTTCGGGTTCCACCCCGAGAATAACGGTTTCCGGCACCTTGTCAAGGGCCTGGCACAAGGTCAGGGCCTCCAGCAGGTCCACCTGGTGCAGCGAATTTTTGGCCAGCACCCGCCGGGGGATGTCCTCGCCCGCCAGGCGGTAGAGGTCCCCGGCCTTGCCGCGGTTGCGGACCGCGTCCACCACGATCAGATGGTCGGGCTGCGAAATGACCCCCAGCAGATGGATCCCCAACACCCCGCCATCCACAACGAGGACCTCCTCGGGGAAGCGGTACTCGGCCTGAAGCTTTTCGATCACCCGGATGCCGAAGCCCTCGTCGGCGAACAGGAAATTGCCGACCCCCAGAATGGTGACCAACGGGTTGCCCATCGACCGGCTGCTCCATACCGCCCGGAAAAGCGGCGGCTTTTCAAGACAGCACTCCCGGCCCCCCCACTGGGAAGACCGGGAGCGCTGCCAGCTGCGACCCTTACACCACCCTGATTTTATAGACTTCGTTGGAGTGGGGGTCAATGACATGAATCGCGCAGGCCAGACAGGGATCGAAGGAGTGGACCGTGCGCAGCACCTCCAACGGCTTTTGGGGGTCGGCCACCGGAGTGCCGATCAGCGCCTCCTCCACCGGGCTCAGGTTGCCGGCACCGTCACGCGGCCCCAGGTTCCAGGTGGAGGGGACCACGTACTGGTAATTGCCGATCTTTCCATCCTCGATGCGGATCCAGTGACCCAGGGCCCCCCGCGGGACGTCGTTCAGCCCCACCCCGCTGGCGCTCTCGGGCATTTCGTAGGGCTGGTAGGTCCGGGTGTCGCCGTTTTTGAGGTTTTCCACCAGCTCCGTCACCCAGCCCTGCATGGCCTCGCCGATCGCCACGGCTTCCAGCCCGCGGGCGGCGGTCCGCCCGAGGGTCGAGAAAAGGGCGCTGGCCGGGATGTCCAACTGCTTGAGGGTGCTGTCCACCAGCGGCTTGATCTCGGTATGGCCCTTGGCGTAGGCCACCAGCACCCGCGCCAGCGGCCCCACTTCGCACGGCAGGCCGTCGTAGCGCGGGGCCTTGGCCCAGGAGTACTGGCCTTTGTCGGGGTCGTATTTGGGGTTTTCTTCGATGGGCCGGGTTTCGCCCTCGAAGGGGTGCTTGGGCTCCGATTTGACATACCAGGAGCGGGTCACGTCCTCGGTGACCTTCTGCTGGTCCACCATTTCGATCTTGCCCAGGTCGCGCTGGCGGATGATCCCGCGGGGTATGTAGAAGCTCTCCGGCTCCTGATCGCTGGCCGGGAATTCGCCATAGGTCAGAAAATTGGTGCAGCCGCCGATCCCGCCCCACTCCTTGTAGAAGGAGGCCACGGCCAACAGGTCGGGGATGTAGACGTTCTTGACGAAGTCCTGGGTCTCCTTGGTGATGTAGAGGAACTCGGCGATCCGGTCGGGGGTCAGGTCCGCCACCGAGGTCACGCCGCCTACCACGAGAGACTGGGGGTGGGGGTTTTTGCCGCCGAAAATGGCGTGCATGCGGGCGGCCCTGGCCTGCATGCGCAGGGCTTCGATGTAGTGCGCGGCGGCCATCAGATTGGCTTCCGGCGGCAGCTGGTAGGCCGAATGGCCCCAGTAGGCGTTGGCGAAGGGCCCCAGCTGGCCGCTGTCCACGAAGGTCTGCAGCCGGACCTGGACGTTTTTGAAATACTGACGGCCGCCCCAGGGGGCGTTGCTGGTGTTGTCCGATAGGGCGGCGGTCTTGGCCGGGTCGGCCTTGAGGGCGCTGACGATGTCCACCCAGTCCAGGGCGTGCAGATGGTAAAAGTGAACGATGTGGTCGTGCTGGTACTGGGCGCCGTTCAGCAGGTTGCGGATCAGGCGGGCATTGGCGGGAACCTTGATGCCGACCGCGTCGTCCACCGCGCGCACCGACGCCAGGGCATGGACGTAGGTGCACACCCCGCAGCTGCGCTGCACGAAATGGTGGGCGTCCCGCGGGTCACGGCCCTGCAGGATGACCTCGATCCCCCGGAAAAGCGTCCCGGAGCTCCAGGCGTTGACCACCTTGCCGCCCTCCACCTCGACTTCGATGCGCAGGTGCCCCTCTATTCTCGTGATCGGATCGATGGTAATTCTTTTACCCATATTTTCTCCTTGTTCTGCTTAGGGGGAAATCCCTTTTTGACGGATGTCCGGCCCCTACAGGGGCTCGTAGAAAGGCGTCATCTTGTCCCAGAAATTGGGTTCGCTGCAGCCCAGGCAGGGATGGCCCGCTTCCACCGGCCAGCTGGTGCCGTCGTTGAACTTCGCGACCGGGCAGTTGTTGTAGGTTTCCGGGCCGCGGCAGCCGACCTTGTAAAGGCAGTAGCCCATGGCGGCTTCCGGCGAGCCGAATTCCTCGACAAACTCCTCGTTTTCGAAATGGGACCGGCGGGGGCACTGGTCATGGATGGTCTTGCCGTAGGCAAACAGCGGACGCCCCAGGTCGTCCACGGCCGGCAGCTTGCCAAAAAGCAGGTAGTTGACGATGGTGCCGACAAAATTGACCGGGTTGGGCGGGCAGCCCGCGATGTTGACGGTCTTGATGCCGAGGGCTTCGCCGACCCCCTTCCAGCCACCCAGGTTGGGGGCCGCTGCCTGGATTCCGCCGAAGCTGGAACACTGGCCGATGCAGACCACCGCGGCGGCCTGGGGGCAGATTTCTTTGGCGATTTCCAGGAAGGTCCGTCCCCCCATTTTGCCGTAACCGCCGTCGAATTTGGTCCCCACCGCGCCCTCGCAGACACAGATGAATTTCCCTTTGTGCTTTTCGACGGCCGCATGGAGTTGTTCTTCGGCCTGACGGCCGGCGGCGGCCATGATGGTCTCGTGGTATTCCATGGAGAGCACTTCCAGCAGCAGCTCATCGATCCAGGGATACATGGTCCGCAGGGTGGCTTCGCTGCAGCCCGTGCACTCCGCGAAGTGCAGCCAGATCACCGGCGGCCGCTGGCTGCTGGGGGCCGCAAAGACCTGGGCCACCTTGGAGACGTATGCGGCCGAAAGCCCCATGGTTGCCGTGAGAAAGGTGCAGAATTTCATGAAGTCCCTTCGTGAGACGCCTTTGGCCTTGATTCTGTTGTAAAAATTGTGTTCCTTTTCCATCTACACCTCCTTGATGATGTAACAGCGGGAACGACCGCGGCTGAGCCCACGGCGGGCCGGTTGGCCTGAGCCGCGGCCGGCACCAAGCCTTTCGAAGGCCGTTGGGATTGTAGCGAAAAAAAACACGCCGGGGGAGAAAACGTCCAAGACCGCCCCGAGGTGTGGCCCTGTTTGGAAGTAAGAACCTAAAAATTCGAGAAATTGTGCCCAGTTCCCTCTTATGTCGGCAATTAAAATTTCGTCAAGTCAAAACTTGGCCACCCATCGCTCGGCCCGCCGGCTCGAACCGGGGTCACGGAAAAAGCCGCTTGCCGAAGCGGCCAGCAGATAGGGGCGCGCCGGAGGATTCCCATGGCCTTATGCCTCATGCGCCCGATTCCTATAAATTTTATTTGGATCTACCAAAATTAAAAACGAGAGTCAAGCAACTGAATTTCATTCGGGCCGGTTCCTACTTGCACCCCGCCTCCGCGGGAGCATTCCAGTGGTTTGGGGGCTGCAGGAACCCATTGAAAGGTGACAACAAATGTATTGACCTCAAAATAGGGCGATGCTATAGGAATTTGCTGAAATTAGGGAGGGATGGCCGAGTGGTTTAAGGCGGCGGTCTTGAAAACCGTTGAGTGTCAAAGCTCCGTGGGTTCGAATCCTACTCCCTCCGCCACCCGCGCTGGAGAGATGGCCGAGTCGGCTGAAGGCGCTCGCCTGCTAAGCGAGTGTGGGGCGAAAGTTCCACCGAGGGTTCGAATCCCTCTCTCTCCGCCATGGCATCCCTTTAAGCCTCGCCCTCTGCGTTTTTTCAATCCCGGGAATCGTTTTTTTCGTTTCTTCGTCCCCTTTCTTCCGGCAACCGGCAGCCCGCCGGATTACGGCCCGGCTATTTGAAAGGCATTTCTCCTTGACAAAATCCCCATTCCCTATTAGACAATGGCAATTTAATTGATGATCCAAGCTATTGATCACCGCAACTTTTAACCCAACGATAAGGAGACCCAAAGAGATGAGTAATTTGATTCCCCCGCATGGTGGAAAGGGACTGACCTGCTGCCTTCTGGAAGGCGCCGAGCTTGCCGCCGAAAAGAAAAAAGCGGAAGGCCT
This sequence comes from Desulfobacteraceae bacterium, assembly GCA_022340425.1. NCBI lineage: Bacteria > Pseudomonadati > Thermodesulfobacteriota > Desulfobacteria > Desulfobacterales > Desulfobacteraceae > Desulfobacteraceae bacterium. The sequence continues at coordinate 16,006 of JAJDNY010000129.1, forward strand.
GAAGAAGATTTCGATCTCCCCCCGCGAAAAGGGCGACTTGATCATGATGGGCATCGGCGGCTTCAGCCCGCTGACCGGCTTTATGACCCGCGCCGACTGGAAGGGTGTCTGTGAGAACTTCCTGCTGGCCGATGGGACCTTCTGGCCCATCCCCGTGACCCTCTCGGCATCGGCCGAGGATGCCAACGCCATCAAAGAGGGGGACGAGATCACGCTTTTCGACCCTAAAGACAACGAAATCATGGCCACCATGAAGGTCGCCGAGAAATTCGCCATGAGCGAGGCCGACAAGAAATTCGAGTGTGAAAAGGTCTACATGGGCGAAGGCACGGCCACCCCGGAAGAATTCTGGAAAATCGCCAAGGACGACCATCCTGGGGTCCAGATGGTGATGGAGCAGAAAGATTACTGCCTGGCCGGCCCGGTCAAGGTGCTCACCGAAGGCGAGTATCCCAAGAAATACCCCGGAATCTATCAGCGCCCGGCCGAGTCCCGCAGGATTTTCGAGGAAAGGGGCTGGTCGGATGTCGCGGCGCTGCAACTGCGCAACCCCATGCACCGCTCCCACGAATACCTCTGCAAGATCGCAGTGGAGGTTTGTGACGGGGTCTACATCCACTCCCTGGTCGGCAACCTGAAGCCCGGCGACATCCCCGCCGAGGTTCGCGTTGATTGCATCGACGCCCTTGTCAAGCACTACTTCGTCGAAAAGAACGTCGTCCAGGGCGGCTACCCGCTGGACATGCGCTACGCCGGCCCCCGCGAAGGCCTCCTGCATGCCACCTTCCGTCAGAACTACGGCTGCTCCAAGATGATCATCGGCCGCGACCATGCCGGCGTGGGTGATTTCTACGGCATGTTTGAAGCCCAGACGATTTTCGACAAGATTCCCAAGCCCTCCGAGTTCGGCAAGGCCCTGCTGTGCGAGCCGCTCAAGATCGACTGGACCTTCTACTGCTTCAAGTGCGACGGCATGGCCTCCCTGCGCACCTGCCCGCACGCCAAGGAAGACCGGGTGCTGCTCTCCGGCACCATGCTGCGCAAGCTGCTCTCCGAAGGCGGTGAGCTGCCCGATCACTTCGGCCGCGATGAGGTCGTCCAGATCCTGCGCAAGTACTACGAAGGCCTGACCGAGAAAGTCGAGGTCAAGCTGCACGGCGCCGCCACCGGCGATACCAAGTAGCCGTCCTTAGGCAACAAGTTCAGAAGGGTTTCAGAGCACAAAGAGGGAGGCGCCGACCGGCGTCTCCCTCTTTTTTGTTGCCTCACCCGTTTTCCATTACCCCACCCCGGCCGGCCCACCACAACCGCCGCGCCCCTGGCCGACGGGCAAAATAAACGGGGGAGGCCGTCGCAAAACGGCCTCCCCCGTTTGGTCTATCTATCCCGCCGGCAGTCGCAGGCGATGGCGCACTACTTGCGGTTGGCGTACTCCGCGTAGGTCATGGCCACCGTGCGGTAGACGAGGTGCGCCAGCTTGGTAAAGGGCGTGTAGGCAAAAAGCCCCCAGATGAAGATCAGGTGGATAAAATACAGGGTGTAGGAAACCCCGGCAAAGCCCGCCAAACGGGTCATCTGGGTCAGCATCCCGGTCAGCCCGAGACCCAGGGCCAAGCCCAGCAGAAACCAGTCTTTGTAGTAGCTCTTCTGGTCTTTCTTATCCAGCCGGCTTTTGATCATCAGCAAACTGCCGATGATCAGGGCGATGCCGCTCACATTGGCCAGCCACTTGACCGGGTTGATCTGCTGGTAAGGCCCGTGGATCCCGAAGCCGTACATCACCACGAAGAAGATGTTGGTGACGATGAACAGCCCGATAAAACCGAAAAAGACCATCATGTGGGCCGTGGAGCGCTCGTTGTTTTCGGTGCACTCCGAAAACTTGCGGTGCTTGAGAATGGTCGGCAAGATCCGGAGAAAGGCCTGGGCGAAGCCGACCGGCTCGATTTTCTGCTTGTCGGTTTTGCCTTCCAAAAGCGCGTTCTGGTGGATGTCGTTCAAAAAGCGCTTCAAGCCCAGGGCGAAGACCCCCACCCCAAAGAAAAAGGTTGGAATCATAATGATGTCCACCAGGGTGGTGTGAATGAAATGGGCGTGCACGATCTCATCGCCGCCCGGGGGGATATTGAGCCAGTCGATTCCCACCAGCTTGAGCAAAAACCCCAGGCCCAGGATGATCACGGCCGGAATCGCCGCCAGAATCGGCAGCTTTTTGGGGTCGTTGACCATCTCGGCCAGTTTTTTGGGGGTCGCGTAGGCCTTGATGGCGTATTGCCGGATGGCCGCCAGGACCTCCCCCGGTTTGGCCGTGCGCGGACACAGGGTGTTGCAGTCCCCGCAGTTGTGGCACAGCCAGATGTCGGCACTGCCCAGCAGCTTGTCTTTCAACCCCCAGGAGGCTGCGATCATCTCCTTGCGGGGAAAGGGTTTGGTGTCGGGCGAAATCGGGCAGGCAACCGAACAGGTCGCGCACTGATAGCACTTTTTCAGGTCTTCGCCCCCCAGCGCGCCGACTTCCTTGATAAAATCCAGATCAGGCTCAACAACGTAGGCTTCGGCCATTTTTTTCCTCCTCACGCAGGTCAGCTCTTGGGGCGGGTCGGCCCGAAGGACCGCCCGCCCCCGAATGGTCATCGTCACTAGAATCCCTTGAATGGGTTCGGACCGAGTTCTTCAATGCTTTCCACAAAGGAATTGATCATTTCCGGCAGCTTGTGGTAGTCGTCGATGGCCACCTCGAACTGTCTGACCCGTTCCTCCTCCAGTGCCAGGCTGGCGAGGGCGTCGCCGATCTTCTTCATCCGCACTTCGGCCAGCTCACTGCCTTTGACGAAGTGGCACTGGTAGTCGTCCCCGTGCTTGCAGCCCAGGAGAAAAACGCCGTCCATCCCCTGGGAAAGGGCATCCTTGATCCAGATGACGTTGACCGAGCCCAGACAGCGAACCGGCACGAAGCGCACGTCGGCCGAGTAGCTCAGGCGGTTCAAGCCGGCGATATCCAGCGCCGGATAGGCGTCGTTCTCGCACACCAACCCCAGGATCCGGAAAGGCGGCTCGGCGTAGTCATCCTCCGAGGGCACACCCACGGCCTTGACCATGGACCCGACGCTGTCGATGTTGTAGTCCGCGAAACCGATGATCCGCTCGGGGCAGGCCCCCATGCAGGTGCCGCAGCGTCGGCAGCGGGTGGGGTTGGGCTTCGGGGTGCCCTTGGCATCGTCGTCCAGGGCACCGAACGGGCACTCCTCGGTGCAGCGCTTACACTGGGTGCAGCGCTGGAAGAAGAAGTCCGGGAAGGTCATGTCGCCCGAGCGCGGATGGACCGACACCCCGCGGTTGACCGACTCCAGGCACTGGATCGCCTTGAGGGCGGCGCCGCTTGCGTCCTCCATGGACTCCTCGGCGGTCATGCTGCGGCGGACGCCGCCGGCGGCGTAGATGCCGGTTCTCTGGGTTTCATAGGGGAAGCAGATGAAGTTGGAGTCGGCGTAGCCGTTGAACAGCCCGATATCGCGGAAACCGGGGCCCTGGCGGTAGGCCAGGTTGACGACCGGGTCATCGGCGGTGGCGGGCACCATCCCGGTTGCCAGCACCACCATGTCGGCGTTGACCTTGACCTTCTCCCCCAGCAAGGTGTTGTCGGCTTCGACCGTGAGGCCGCTGCCGTTCTGGGTCACCGCGACCACCTCGCCCTTGGTCAGGAAAATACCGGGGTCCTGCTGAATGGCTTTGTAGAAATTCTCCGACAGGCCCGGGGTGCGCATGTGCTGGTAGAACACGAAGGCCTTGCCGTCGCTGAAATCCTCGCGCACGTACTTGGCCTGCTTGAGGGCCACCAGGCTGGTGACCGAACCGGCATAATCGAAATCCTGGTCGTTGCCCTGCCCGGGGCTTTGGATGAAGACCACCGATTTGGCCGGCTTGCCGTCGGAGGGTCGGGTGATCTGGCCCTTGGCGGCCAGCTCTTCGAACTGGTGGTTGGTGACCACATCCGGGAACTGCCCAAACCCCAGGTGCGCGAACTCGCCCTCCTTGGGCTCGTAGGGGCGCCAGCCAGCAGCGAGAATCACGGCCCCGTAAAGCTCCCCATTGGGATCCAGGGTCAGGATGTCCTTTTTGCCCTTGTTGTACTCCATGTAAACTTCGTGCAGCTTTTCGGCCTCCAGCTCCTTGCCGCTTTCATCCACCTTCATCTCATCGGGCAGCGGAAAGGGGACATCGAACTCGATCTTTTCCCCGGGCTTTTTGAAGGTGACCGTAAATTCACCGGGCTCACCGGCGATGCGGGCCACCACGGTGTTGGTCTTGACGGTGATTTTGGGGTCGGCCTCCACCGCTTTGATGAGATCCCCGACCATCGGCGAAATCAGCCGGTCGTATGGGTTGCCGAGCGGCAGCTGCTTGCGCCAGTGGTTGGCATGGCCACCGAGCTGGGCGCTCTTTTCGACGATGGTGGCCTCGTAGCCGACCTTGGCGGCATCCAGGGCGGCGGAAATCCCGGTAATCCCGCCGCCGATGACCAGGATCTTGCGGCTGAGGTTTTCCACCTTGTGCGGCTCGGGCAGGTTGATTTTCTCCACCCGCGCCATCCCCATTTTGATGTAGTCTTCGGCCAGCATCTGGACGCGGTCGTAGTTGTCCTCGTCTTCCTTCTGCTCCGGGGTGAGGGCCGGAAATTCCGAGCGCGGGTGGGACCATACGACCTGCTCGCGCAGGTTGACGCGGTCGACGATGCAGCCGTCAAAACGAAAGACGTCGAAATTCACCCGGCGCGAGCAGGCCGCGATCACCAGGGTGTTGATGCCCTTCTCGGCGATGTCCTTCTTGAGCAGCGCGACCCCCTCCTGGCCGCACAGACACGGGTGGGTTTGGACCGGCAGCCCCTCTTCTTCCGGAACGCCCTTCAAGGCCTCGATGTCCAGGGCTTCTCCAATGCCACAGCCTTCGCAGATATAAACACCATACTTCTTGTCCATGAATAAACCTCCTACCGCTTCAGGGTTTGAATCGCCTTAAGGGCCATACCGGTTGCATTCTGGTTGCAGGAGACGACGTCGGCCGGTTTGTTGGCACACCCTGCCGCGAACATACCGCCTTTCTCAAAGTCGTTGATGATGAAACCATCGTCGGTATACTTCAGGTCAGCGGGAAGTTTGACATTGGCCGCGGACGGCTGCATGCCGGTGGCCAGAACCACCATCTCGACGGTCTGGTGGATTTTTTCGCCGGTCACGGCATTTTCGGCCACCACCGTCAGATTGCCGCTTTGCGGGTCTTCGCTGACCTCCGCAACTTTGCCCTTGATCAGGAAGACATTCGGGTCCTCCTTGATTTTCTGGTAGAACTTTTCATAGCGCTGGCCCGGCGCCCTGAGATCGATGTAGAAGATGTAGACCTTTGCCTCCGGGTACTGCGCCCGGACGTAGGTGGCGTGCTTCAGGGAGGCCATGCAACAGATGTAAGAGCAGTAGGGGAGATGGTTTTCGTCCCTGGAGCCGGCGCATTGCACAAAGGCGATGCTTTGCGGTGCTTTGTCGTCGGAGGGCCGCTGGATCTTGCCCTGGGTCGGCCCGTTGAAGGCCGCCATGCGCTCGAGCATCATGTTGGTGACAATGTTTTGATAACGGCCGAAGCCGAGGTTGTCGATCCGGCTGGCGTCGTAGGGTTCCCAGCCGGTTGCCCAGACAATCGCGCCCACCTGCAGGTTGAGGGTCTTGGGCTGCATCTCGAGATCCACCGCGTCGTACTTGCAGGCCTCTTTGCAGCGCTGGGCGTCTTCGGTGCCGATAATTTGGGGGCTGATCACGAACCTGGCGGGAAAGGCCATGGCATGGGGCAGGTAGGCGCCCTTGGTACGGTCCATCCCAAAATTGAATTCGTTGGAAATCTCGGTCTCGCAGGCGTCGGCGCAGGCGCCGCAGGCGGTGCAGTTTTCATTGACGTAGCGCGGGGCGATCCGCACGGCGACATCGTAGCTGCCGGGAGCGCCGCTGACCTTTTCGACCTCGGCGAGGGTCAACACCTTGATCCGGGGGTTGTCTTTGATTCGTCTGAAATTGATCTCAAGCCCGCAGGTGGGGGGGCATAGCTTGGGAAAGTATTGGTTCAGCTGGGCGACCCTGCCACCCAGGTACGGATTTTTTTCAACCAAAATCACCTCGTAGCCCACTTCGGCAGCTTCAAGGGCCGTGGTCAACCCGCTAATCCCTCCTCCAACAACCATAATGCTCCCGTTTGCAGGGGCTGCGTTGTCCAGTGTCATGCTATCCCTCCATGCATAGTGTGTTTCCGTTGATTAAGGAACCCGGCAAAAACGATTCCTCCATCGTGCGGTCTTTTGTCCGCCACCGGGGCTGCACCCACCACCGGCAGACATCGCGATGGGCGCCGCAGGTTGTCGCTTGGTGACGGGCCAAAACCCGGCGCCATCTTTTGAAATCGTTGATTACCGCGACCTTGAGGCGCTGACTGGCATGTGGTAAACTTTGAATTTGCCATTGGAGGGCGGGATCGATCCAGACAGGTAATGGTACACAAAAAAGCATTCCCAGGCTTAAGAAACCCTTACTTTCCCCTTGCGGGGAACCGTTTTCCCACGCCCTCTCCGAGACGTTGCGGTGCGATCGTTTTAATGAAAAACCTCCAGGTATCCTAAGATACCTGGAGGCCGCTGCTGCTATACCGTTACCGGCATGTCATCAATCCGGGATGATCTTGATGTAGTCTTTCTTGAAGACATCCCATTTTTGCGCTTTCGGGTCGTACTTGGAGTTGACGAAGCAGAACCAGTTCTCGTCGTCCTGCCCCGGGTAGTCGGCCTGATAGTAGAAGCCGGGGTAGCGGGTTTCCTTGCGGAACTGGATGTGACGCAGGTGGGATTCCACCGTCCAGATGCGGTGGTAGATTTCCCAGCAGCGCATCAGTTCGTGCAGGTCCCCGGCGGCCAGCTTTTCGCAGTCCTCGCGCATTGTCTGGAGCAGATCCATGACGATCTCCAGGTTCTTGCTGGTGGTCTGGTAGAAGGTGGCCGTCCCGCCGCCGTATTCGTTGGTGGCCTTCATCAGCCGCAGCGCCATGCCCGAGGGTTTGACGTAGTTGGGGTTGATGTCGATGGCGGTGGTGTAATCGCAATTGGCCAGGAAGGTGCGGACCGGCTTGTAGACGATGTCGACCAGCTCTTCCTTGGACTCTTTCAGGGTCGGTTTGAAGTCGGCATGATCCTTGGCGTAGCGGACCATCTGCTTGACGGCCATGCGGCCTTCGGCATGGGAGCCGGAGGAGAACTTGTGACCGGAGCAGCCGACGCCGTCGCCGGCGGTGAACAGACCGTTGACGGTGGTCATGCGGTTGTAAACCTTGCCGTTGTCGGCCTTGATTTTGTATGCATCCGGGACCCAGTCATAATCCGGGCCGGAAACCCAGAAGCCGCAGCAGCCGGAGTGGGACCCCAACAGGTACGGTTCGGTGGGCATGATTTCGGAGTTTTTCTTCTCCGGTTCGGTGTTGGTGGCGCACCACAGGTTGGCCTGGCCGCAGGTCATGTCAAGAAAGTCTTCCCAGGCTTCGGACTCCAGGTGCTTGAGCTCCTTCTTGTCCATGGTCTTGCCGATTTCGGCCAGGGCGGTGACGGTGTCCATCAGAATCGGTCCGCGGCCTTCCTTCATCTCGAAGAGCATCAGGTGGTTGCGCAGACAGGTGGGGGTGATCGCGGCGGTGCCGTAGGGAGCGTAATTGGCCAGTTCGGCCTTGGCGGCATCGCTGGCGGCGAAGTTTTCACCCAGGCCGTTGAGGGCCTTGGCCTTGAACAGCAGGAACCAGGCGCCGACCGGGCCGTAGCCGTCCTTGAAGCGCGCCGGGGTGAAACGGTTTTCCATCATGGAGAGTTCCGCACCCACCTGCATGCACATGGTGTAGGTGGAGCCGGCATTCCAGACCGGGTACCAGGCACGGCCCTTGCCCTCGCCGACACTGCGCGGCTGGTAGATGTTGACCGCACCGCCGCAGGCCACCAGCATGGTCTTGCACTTGATGATGTAAACCTTGTTTTCACGCACGGAGAAGCCCACGGCACCGGCGATCTGGTTCTCGCGGTTGGCATCCAGGAGCAGCTGAACGATGAAGCAGCGCTCCAGAATGTTGTCGTCGCCGATCGCGAGTTTGGCCGCCTCGGCGACGATGCGCTTGTAGGACTCGCCGTTGATCATGATCTGCCATTTACCGGTGCGCACCGGGGTGGCGCCGGCTTTCAGGGTGCCCATCTTCTGGCCTTTTTTGCCGTCGAGGTTCTTCCCGTCATCGGTTTTCTTCCAGACCGGCAGTCCCCACTCTTCGAACAGATGCACCGAGTCATCCACATGGCAGCCGAGATCGTAGATCAGGTCTTCGCGCACAAGGCCCATGAGGTCGTTGCGCACCATGCGCACGTAATCCTCGGGGGCGTTTGAGCCGATGTAGGTGTTGATCGCGGAAAGGCCCTGGGCGACGGCGCCGCTGCGCTCCATGGCGGCCTTGTCGCAGAGCAGGACGCTCTGGCCCTCATCCATCCATTTTTTGACTTCGAAAGCGGCGCCGCAGGCAGCCATACCGCCGCCCACGATCAGGATGTCAACTTCGCGTTCTTCGACCGCCGGGTCTTTCACGGCCTTGAGTTCACCCATCGGTTTATTCGGAATTGCCATATTGCTTCCTCCTTAAAGAAATTGGGATTCTTGGTGGGTCATTTGGACTGCATCGTTTCCGCAAACCTGGTGCGACTCGGATTAGAGGCCCTGAGGTCTGGGCACTTTGTAGCCGTCGGCCTCTTCGGTGGACAGCAGGTCGCTTTCAAGATCCTTGCCTTTGAGTTCCTTGTAGGCGTTGGCTGCGCCTTCGGGGGTGGTCCGGATGGGGAACTTGAAACGCTTGATGAGGCCGTTTCTGAATTTACAGGTCCACATGACGTCCTCGGTTCCCAGCATGGGCATGACGCTGCTTCCCAGCGGCACGAAGTCGGAGTAGCCGCGAACCTCGATCGCCTGGGTGGGGCAGATCTTGACGCATGAAAAACATTCCCAGCACTGATCCGGCTCCTGGTTGTAGGCCTTCATGGCGTTGGGGTCGAGGACCATCAGGTCGTTCGGACAAATGTACATACATGCAGTCTTGTCGCCGCCTTTGCAGCCGTCACACTTTTCCTGAATAACGTAAGTTGGCATTGAATATACCTCCTGATTTTCGTGATAAAGGTTCCGTTTTACTCACCTGCGCGCAAACTACGAAACGTAATGGCTTTGCACACCTCCCTTCGTCGTGGTGGCCGAAAGCGTTGCCGGCCGACTGCAGATTAATTCCAAAAGGTGACTCCCCTACCTGGTAAATTTTTTTCTGTTTACCACCAAATTACGGGGCTGACAAATGGAATTTTCAGCCTCCGGCACCCCTCGCCCGGGATAAAAATCCAAATTAATAGCTTACCCAAAAATTTTTCAGGCCGGGCAAACTTTAAGAGCCCCCCCCCGACAGCCCCCACCGGCCTAAAAAGGACCGCCCCGCTGGGCCTTGCCGACCAGCCGCAGTAGCTTTTCTTCGCGACCTTTGGCGACGGCCTTCTTGGCCGCAGGAGAAGCCGCGGCATCCTGGGAGTTCGGGGCCCCCAGACTTGCCGGACGGTAGCCCAGCCGAGTGAGGATGTTGCCGATGGTGTTTTCGCTGGGCAGCTGGTCGTCGCGATAGCCGAAGCGCTTGACCAGCAAGCGCCGCACCGCCCGGGCGGTGATCTTGCCGTGGGGGAAATCCGGTTTGAAATCGGGAAGCAGCTGGCCGTCCTCGTCGAAAAGGGACTGGATATCGGCGATCAGCTGGGGGATCTTCTCTTCGGTTTTCTTCTTTCCCCGAGCCGAATAATTGTCCAGACACTCAATCCCGGTGGCCAGCTCCCGGATTCCCTTGTGGACCGTCTCCCGCCCCCAGCCGAACTCACGCTCGGCCTTGCGGGCGCTGCCGCCGAAAAGTTCATTGGTGATTTCCGCAATGAACTCCCGACGCTGGGAACCAGTAAGCTTCTTGGCCGTTTTTTTGATGATGGCTTTGACTTCTTCCGATATTTCGCTCAATTCAGGAGATCCTGTCGAGATGTTTCAGGAGGTGCTGGCCGCCCCCTACCGGTCGGTCCTGAATCGCTTATTTCGTGCAGGGAAATACAAACAGGCATGGGTAAATTATTTTCTGCGGACCTATTAGCACCCGCCGACCCCAATGTCAATGAATTTCACGGCCCGGACCCCAAATAATTTCAATGGTTCCAGCCTCCTAATCCGATATCCCCATATCTGGAGGATGTTTCTTAGACACACACCATATATGGCCCCCCACCCCCTCAAACCGCCCCCAAACAAAACCCTTTGCCAAGCGACCCGAACATGCTACCACCATCCCCACCGTGA
>JAJDNY010000130.1 GCA_022340425.1 Desulfobacteraceae bacterium
GCCGGAGGTCGCGAGTTCGAGTCTCGTCGTCCCCGCCATTTTGGAAAGCCTGTCCCTGATTAGGGGCGGGCTTCTTGGTTTTCGCCGTTTTTGTTGTTGGCGGGAGCGACGAGACTCGAACTCGCGACCTCCGGCGTGACAGGCCGGCGTTCTAACCAACTGAACTACGCCCCCGTATGCTGATCAAGCCGTCCGAAAAAGTGGTAGGCGGAACAGGGCTTGAACCTGTGACCCTCGGCTTGTAAGGCCGATGCTCTCCCAACTGAGCTACCCGCCCGCAAATCAGCGCTGCCTGGCGATTAGTTTCCTCGAAAGAGGGCTGAACTAATACCGACTCGCCCGGATAAAGTCAAGGCCAAAAGAGCGCCGCGTGTAAAAAAACCCGATCAATTGATGGCAGTTCGGGAATCCGGCTGTTTGTCCGCGCTGACGTCGAAATAGATGTCGCTGCCCTGGAAGAGGGTGTCGCCGTCCGCCAGCACCAGGGCATGGGTCAGGACCTCGTCCATGTGTTCCACCGGCACGATTTCCAGCTGTTTGGCGATGCTGGCCGGGATGTCCTTCAGGTCCTTTTCGTTGTCCGCCGGGATGAGCACCTTGCGGATGCCGGCCCGGTGGGCCGCCAGGATTTTTTCCTTCAGACCGCCGATGGGCAGCACCCTCCCGCGCAGGGTGATCTCCCCGGTCAAGGCTATGTCGCGGTGCACCGGCCGGCGGGTGAGGGCCGAGACGATCGAGGTGCACATGGAGATGCCCGCCGAGGGGCCGTCCTTGGGGATCGCCCCTTCGGGGACGTGGATGTGCAAGTCGGTTTTGCGGTGGAAGCGGGGGTCCAGGCCCAGCCGCTCGGCTCGAGAACGGACGTAGCTGACCGCAGCCTGGGCGGACTCCTGCATCACCTCGCCCAGCTTGCCCGTGATGATCAGGTCTCCTTTGCCGGGCATCACCAGGGTCTCCACGCACAGCAGGTCGCCGCCCGCATGGGTCCAGGCAAGGCCGGTGACGATCCCGATCTGGTCGCGCGCCTCGATCTGTCCGTGGCGGAAGCGGGGCGGGCCAAGATACTTCTGAACGGCGCTCTGGGACACCCGGTAGGTTTTTTCCTGGCCGTTTTTGAGCGCTTCCCGGGCGATTTTGCGGCAGATCGCGGCAATTTCACGCTCCAGATTGCGGACCCCGGCCTCGCGGGTGAACTTTTGAATGATCTCGTAGATCGTGTTTTTGGAAAACTGAACGTCATAGCCTTCCAGCCCGTTCATCCGGATCTGCTTGGGGATCAGAAAATCCTGGGCGATATTGTATTTCTCATGCTCGGTGTAGCCGGGCAACTGAATGATCTCCATCCGGTCCTGGAGGGGCAGGGGGATGTCCGGCAGGGTGTTGGCCGTGGTGATGAAGAGGATCTCCGAGAGGTCGTAGTCCAGGTCCAGGTAGTGGTCGTTGAAGCTGTAGTTCTGCTCGGGGTCCAGGACCTCCAGCAGGGCCGCGGAGGGGTCGCCGCGGAAATCCATGCTCATCTTGTCGACTTCATCCAGGCAAAAAACGGGGTTGTTGGCGCCGATTTTCTTGAGCGACTGGATGATTTTGCCGGGCATGGCCCCGATGTAGGTCCGCCGGTGGCCGCGGATCTCGGCCTCGTCGCGCACGCCGCCCAGGGAGAGCCGCACGAACTTGCGTCCGGTGGCCCGCGCCACGGATCTGGCCAGCGAGGTTTTGCCGACCCCCGGGGGGCCCACCAGGCAGAGGATCGGGCCGCGGATTTTCTTCACCAGGGACTGCACCGCGAGGTACTCCAGGATGCGCTCCTTGGGTTTTTCCAGGCCGTAGTGGTCTTCATCCAGAATCTTCTCGGCCTCTTCGATGTCGTTGCGCACCCGGCTCTTGTCGAACCATGGCAGGCTAATGATCCACTCGATGTAGTTGCGCACGACGGTGGCTTCGGCCGACATGGGGGTCATCAGCTTGAGCTTTTCGAATTCGTGTTTGACCTTGCCGGCGGCTTCCTTGGACAGGCGCTTGCGCCGGATGCGCTTTTCAAGCTCCTCGAGCTCGTCGGCGGCCTCATCCTCGGAGCCCATTTCCTTCTTGATGGCCCGCATCTGCTCGTTGAGATAGTAGTTGCGCTGGGTCTTCTCCATCTGGTCCTTGACTCGGCCTTTGATCCGCTGCTCCATCACGAAGACCTCGACCTCCATCTTGATCAGGCGCAGGAGCAGCGCCAGGCGCTCGGTCAGCGATTCGGTCTCCAGCAGCAGCTGCTTGTCCTCCAGTTTGAAGGAGAAGTGGGCTGCCACCGTGTCGGCCAGTTGGCCGGGGTCGGAGATGGTGGCGGCGTTGCGCACCAGGTCCTTGGAGAAGTTCTTGTTCTTCTGGGCGTATTCCTCCAGGCTCTCGATGATGGCGCGTGTCAGGGCCAAGGCCTCGGCCTCGTTGATCTGCCTATCGAAGATCGGTTCGGTCTCCACCTTGAAAAACGCCTCGTTGGGCAGAAACCGCGTAATCCGGGCCCGGGCCTTGCCCTCCACCAGGGCCTTGACGGTGCCGTCGGGGAGCTTCAGCAGCTGCAGGACGGTGCCGATCGTGCCGATCCGGCTCATGTCCTTTTCCGTCGGGTTGTCGACGCCGGGGTTTTTCTGAGTGACCAGAAAAACGGTTTTCTCGCTGTTCATGGCGTCGGAAAGGGCATTCACCGACCGGTTGCGGCCCACGAAAAGCGGGGCCACCATATGGGGAAAAACCACCATGTCCCGAAGGGGGATCAACGGCAGCTGGAGTCTGGCCGGCGGGTCGCCGTCCTCTGCTTTGAAGAATTTCGGCAGGTTAATCATGGGTCTCTTTTTCAGGTCTTAAAGTGTTGACGTCCGGGATGTGAAGGGCAGGGCGGGGCGCGGCTTACCGTAACAACGGGGCCGGCTCAGCCGGCCCCTGGTCAGGCCTTTTTCTGGTTTTGCTCGTAGAGCAGGATGGGAGGTTCGTGGTTGAGCACCACCTCTTCGCCGACGACACATTCCTTGACGTTTTCAGTCGACGGGATGTCGTACATGATGTCCAGCATGCAGCTCTCGATGATCGCCCGCAGGCCGCGTGCCCCGGATTTGCGTTTAACGGCCTCGCCGGCGATGGCCTTGAGGGCCGCGTCGGTGAAGCGCAGGTTGACCCCCTCGATCTCGAACAGCTTCTGGAACTGTTTGATCAGGGCGTTGCGTGGTTCGGTCAGGATGCGGATCAGCGAGGACTCGCTCAGTTCGCTCAACGTCGCGATCACCGGCAGGCGGCCGAGGAATTCAGGGATCAAGCCATACTTGATCAGGTCCTCTGGCTGCACCATTTTGAGGATCTCGCCGGTGCTCTTTTCCTCGGGCTTTTTGATCTTGGCGCCGAAGCCCATCACCTTGGAGCCCAGGCGGCGCATGACGATCTGCTCCAGCCCGTTGAAGGTGCCCCCGCAGATGAACAGGATGTTGGAGGTGTCCACCTTGACGAAATCCTGCTGGGGGTGCTTGCGGCCGCCCTTGGGCGGGACGCTGGCGGTGGTGCCTTCGATGATCTTCAGCAGGGCTTGCTGCACCCCTTCGCCGGAAACGTCGCGGGTGATCGAGGGGTTTTCGGACTTGCGCGCGATCTTGTCGATCTCGTCGATGTAGACGATCCCCCGTTTGGCCTTCTCGACATCGTAGTCCGCATTCTGCAGCAGCGCCAGGATGATGTTCTCCACGTCCTCGCCCACATAGCCGGCCTCGGTCAGGCTGGTGGCGTCGGCGATGGTGAAGGGGACGTTGAGAAAACGGGCCAAGGTCTGCGCCAGCAGCGTCTTACCGGAGCCGGTGGGGCCGATCAGGAGAATGTTGCTCTTCTGGATCTCCACATCGCCGGTGGCGACCGAGGATTCCAGCCGCTTGTAGTGGTTGTGCACCGCCACGGACATGTACTTCTTGGCGCGGTCCTGCTCGATCACGTATTCATCCAGCTTGGCCTTGATCTCCTTTGGCGTCAGCAGGTTCTGCAGCCCGGAGCCCACCTCCTTTTCGGATTCCTCCTCGATGATCTCGCTGCAGAGCTGGATGCATTCGTCGCATATGTAAACGGCCGGACCTGCGATCAGCTTCCGGACCTCCTTCTGGCTTTTGCCGCAGAAAGAGCAGAAGAGATTGTCGTCCGTGCCACCCTTTTTGGCCATCTTATGCCTCCGTCTTTTCTAACTGATCAAGATCGTCGCGGTTGACGATGACATGGTCAATGAGCCCGTAGGCCTTGGCTTCGGCACCGTTCATAAAGTAGTCGCGGTCGGTGTCTTTTTTGATCTGCTTGATGTTTTTTCCGGTGTGGTTGGCCAGGATCTGGTTGAGGGTCTCTTTCATCCGCAGGATCTCGTTGGCCTGGATCTCGATATCCGATGCCTGCCCCTGAAAGCCTCCCATCGGCTGATGGATCAGGATCCTTGAGTTGGGCAGCGAGTAGCGCTTGCCGTGCTTGCCGGCGGCCAGCAGGACGGCGCCCATGCTGGCCGCCTGGCCGGTGCAGACCGTGGCGATGTCCGGTTTGATGTACTGCATGGTGTCGTAAATGGCCAAACCGGCCGTGACGATCCCGCCGGGGGAGTTGATGTAGAAGTTGATATCCTTTTCGGGGTCTTCGGACTCCAGAAAAAGGAGCTGGGCGATCAGGAGATTGGCGACTTCATCGTTGATCGCCGAGCCCAGAAAGATGATGCGATCCTTCAGCAGGCGGGAGTAGATGTCGTAGGCGCGCTCGCCGCGGCTGCTCTGTTCGATGACCATGGGGATTAAGGGCAAAATAGCCTCCTTGTAATGGTACGGTAGCGTTTCAACTTTCAACCGATGGCCCCGTCACTCACCCTGGGCGGCGGCCACCGGGTTTTCCCGCTCCGGGGTGACTTCCTCGATGGTGCTGTTATCGATAATAAGCTTAATGGCGCTTTTTTCAAGTAGCGCGTGTCTGAAGAAGTTGAGGCGCTCGGGGTTCTCCTGGTAGTATTTCTTGATTTCCTCGATGGGCTTGTTGGAGGCCTGGGCCATCTCGGCCAGGCCGGCTTGCAGCTCTTCATCGGCAAGGCTGAGGTTCTCCTGGCCGATGATTTTGTTGAGCAGCAGGTAGCGTTTCACCTGTTTTTCGGCGGTGTCGCGGTATTTTTCAGCCAGTTTGGCCCGGGTCTGGCCCATCTCTTCCAGCGACATGTTGTGATAGGTGAAGGCTTTTTCGGCCTCGTCCAGAATCCCCTCCAGTTCATAGTCCACCAGGGTGTCGGGCACCTCGAAGGGCGCCTTGGCGATCAGGGCCTGGAAAATCTGTTCATTGAGCTCCTGCTCGCTCCTTTTGGCGTAGCCGTTTTCGAGATTTTTCCGAATCTCCGCCTTGACGGCCTCCATGTTTTCAAAGGGACCCAGGCGCTTTGCGAACGCATCGTCGATCTCGGGCAGCACCTCCTGGCGGATCTCCTTGAGCGTCACCGCGAATTCCACCGTCTGACCGGCCAGAGCCGGGTTGAAGTATCCTTCGGGAAACGGCACTTCAAAGCGCCGCGTCTCGCCGGGTTGCATGCCGATGATGCCGTCATCGAAGGCTTTGAGGATATGGCCGTCGCCGAGCTTGAGGGTGAAATTCTCGGTTTTCTGGACCTCATCATACGGCTGACCGTCCTTGAAGCCTTCATAGTCGACGATCACATGGTCCCCGTCCCGGCAGGGCCGCGCTTCGCCGACAGGCTCCATGCGGGCCATGTTTTTCTGGATCATCTTGATCTGGGCTTCCATTTCCTCGTCGGTAACCGGGTAGACCGTCTTTTTCAGGGCGATGCCCTTGAAATCGATGTCCGCGATCTCCGGGGTGATCTCGATGGTCGCCTGGTATTGGTACGGGCTGTTCTCCTGGATTTTGGGCGGATCGATCCGGGGCTCGCCGATCACCTTGAGTTCGGACTGCTTCAGCGCTTCGGCAAACGAGGACTGAATCACGCGCGAGGCGACGTCGGCGTGGACCTCTTTCTGATAAATCCGCTGCAAAACCCGCCGGGGGGCTTTGCCCGGCCGAAAACCCTTGATCTTGGCCGTCTTCTTGAGATCGTTGTAGGCTTTGTCAAATTCGGAGGTGATCTCCGCCTCGGGGACTTCGATGTGCAGGACCTTTTTAACCGAGCTCAAGTCTTCAACAGTGAATTGCATGCCAATCCTTTCTAAACGTCCATCCGGTGAAATTAGGGGCCGGTATGAGATACCCGGGAGCATGGGGCGCGAACTGGCAGCACCGGCGCGGAGCGCAGCCGCCGGAATTCGGCGGGGAGCCGGCACCCGCCGCGGGGTGGGGTTGCAGCGGCTTGAAACGGCCGTTACCAGGGCGGAAACTTCCTTATCAACCAGTTGCCTGCGGCCGTTCGGCCTCCAGGCGCCCAAAATTTATGGACCGGTAAAAAGTGAAAAATCAGACAGTTTCGTAAAAAAGCCAAGTTCAAGGCGCGCAAATCTCGAGGAGTGAGGCGTACTAATGTACGCCGCAGCGACTTCGAGATGCAGCGCAACGCGGAAATTGGGTTTTTTACGGAACTGTCAAAATTCATATCTGTCGCAGGTGGTGCGAGAGGGGAGACTTGAACTCCCACTCTGTCGCCAGAGCTGGATCCTAAGTCCAGTGCGTCTACCAATTCCGCCACTCTCGCAAAATGCTGCGGGCTGAGGGTCGCGACGCCCAGAACCCGAATGCGGCGATCGCATCCGCGGGGCTTGTGGTCGGCGCACACGATTCAGGCACCGCAAGGGTTCCGGCGTGCCCCCCAGCGGTTTCAAGACGAAGCAGCGGCCCTCCGGTTATTTGCCGAAGCTATCAAAAAAGTTCCGCAAGCGCCGGGACTGCGTCCGGCGTTGTCAGGCGGCTTCGTCTCTGATATGCTGCAACTGGTTCAAAAACCTTAAAAAATCAAATATCACGCCATTGGTACATTCGGCAAAAATAGTATCAAAGATTTGGGGTGTCAAGGAAAATTGAGAAAGACCTTGTCGTGTCAATATGTTGGGGCGAATTGGGGGCGCATTTCGGCGCTGGTCCTCTGCGGCGCACTGCTGCTGGTTCTCGGCGTCCCCGGCCAGTGCCCGGCCGCGGTGGGTCCGCCGGTCGTGGTGGTCGACCCCGGGCATGGCGGAAGCGATGTCGGTGTTCACGGCGGCCAGGGTCTTTTGGAGAAGGACTGCATGCTGACCCTGGCCTTGGCGTTGCAAAAAGCCCTGGCGCCGAAGTATCGGGTGGCGTTGACCCGCAGCCACGACCAGCAGGTCGGTCTGGACCTGCGCCCAGCGCTTGCCAACCGCATGGAGGCCGCAGCTTTCGTCAGCCTGCACGCCGGTGGCAGTTTTCTGCATGGTCCCCGCGGGGCCACCATCTATTTCCATAAGGGGGGCGGGGCCGACGAAGAGCCGCCGGCCAGGGCGCCATTGGCTCAGGAGGAGCGGCCCCACTGGGAGCATCTTCAGGAGCGGCACCTGGCCTCCAGCCGCGCCCTGGCCAAAGCGCTCCTGAACTCGCTGAGCGAGATGGCCGAGGCGTCGGTGGTCGGCGCGCCCCTGGCGGTTTTGGCTGGTGCCGACCTGCCGGCGGTGCTGGTTGAAGTCGGCTACCTCACCAACCCCTTCGATGCCCGGCAGCTGGGCGACCCCGAAGCCGTTAACGCTCTGGCCCAGGCCATCGCCGCGGGCGTTGCGGACTTTCTGGAAAATACAGCTCCCGGAGAGCCTTAAGTCTGATGAACCGGCAAGTAGATGGTGGTGAAAAAAGTTCAATTTACGGCGCGCAAATCTCGAGGAGTGGGGTGTACTTAGGATACGGCGCAGCGACTTCGAGATGCAGCGCAACGCAGAAATTGGCCTTTTTACGGAACTGTCAAGCTTGCAGCGGCACCCAAAGCGTGTTAAAGAATCGCCGGCATTGCGGGGCGTGGCGCAGTCTGGCAGCGCGCCTGCTTTGGGAGCAGGAAGTCGGAGGTTCAAATCCTCTCGCCCCGACCAAATCAAGCCTTTGGCGACGGCCACCCGCAGCGGTGGCCGTTTCTGTTGATACCGCCCCGTCCGTTAAGGCCCATCCCCTTCGCATGGAGCTTCCGGCGCCCCACTATAAGAAAAGGTCTTTCCAAGACCCAAGCGACTTCAGGTTGTTTCAGGTGACCGCTTAATTCTCGTTGAAGCGTTGCGCCCTTGCCGGATTTGGTTGGGGCCGGCCTCTGAATACATTCAGAATTAAAAGAACCCCCGTAATCTGCTGCCGACGGGAATTCGCCATGGAGATTTAGCGAATGCATCTTTGCCGGCCTTTTTTATTGACCGGGAAAATTAAACTTTGTACGCTGATGCCGATTCGGTATTAACGAACCGGTAAAACCGTATTATGGAAAATCCTTTCAAATATGGCGGGGTAGTGCGGGGACCCTACTTCGCAGACCGACAAAATGAGCTGTCTGAACTCGCCGGGGAAATGAAAAACCTCAACCGGGTCTTTCTGGTTTCTCCCCGCAGGTATGGAAAAACCTGTTTGCTGGCAAACCTTCTGGACCGCCTTGAGAAGGAGGGTATGGCAACGGCTTACCTCGATCTCAACGCCTATCCCGACCTCCGAAGCTTTGCCGCAGCCTTTGCCCAGACGACCTGTCGATCCCTGGAGTCCAACAAAGACAAGCTGCTCAAGATTTTTGCGGGGCTTCAAATGATGCGGCCCAAAGTCTCAGTGGGCGCCGACGGCTCCCTATCGGGGAGCCTCGAGGTGGTCGCTGGTGAGAAAGAGGCGCTCCCCGCGCTGCAGGAGGGGATGCGCCATGCCGAAGCGCTGGCGCGGAAGGCAAAAAGAAAACTGGCCGTGATCATCGATGAGTTCTCGGATCTGGAAAAGTACAACGGCCCGTCGGTGGAAAAGGCCTTGCGCGCTGAAATCCAGCAACAGGCGACCATCGGTTACATCTTCTCCGGCTCGGAGGAATCGGTCATGCTCTCGATGGTCCGTGATCGAAAGAGGGCTTTCTACAGACTTGGGAGGATCATGGAACTCGGTCCGATCCAGCGGGAGGCGTATATCCTTTTCGTTGAAAAATGGTTTCGAAAAGGCTCTTACGAGGTCAACAGGGACGATCTGGAAAAGATCCTGGACAAGGGTAAGCAAGTGCCGCTCAACGTCCAAAGATTATGCCACATCCTTTGGGAGAAGACCCGGGAGCACAAAAAGGTCACCCCCGTCCTCGTTGAGGAGCTTCCCTTCGCCATCGCGCGACAGGACTCCCCCCATTTCGAACTGCTTTGGCACTCGGCATCGCCCCAGCAGAAAAACCTGCTTATGGCGCTGAGCAAAGAGCCGGATGCAAAACCATTTTCAAAGGATTTTCAACTCACTTACGGGATCGGGCCGTCTTCTTCCATAAAGGCGTCTCTGGAATCCCTGGTGAAGAAAGGAATCCTGGTCAGGGGCAAAGATGGGTCTTATCAATTCTCGGATGTATTCATGATTTACTGGATTCAATCCATGACGCAGCCAGGCCTATGATGCAGCGATTGCGGTTTTTCGCCAAGTTGATGTGTGGGAGGTCAGGCGGGATATCGAATGGTAAAAATCGACCACTTCGGCAAGAGGGGCCTTCATGGTTGAAAACAACCACCCCCTCCGCATGGAGCCCCCCTGAGCCCCAGTGTAGTAAGGGCATTTCCAAGCCTCAAACACCTTCAAGCTTCCTCAGGTGACCGCATAATTCTCGTTGAAGCGTTTTTCGGCGTCCTCCGAGCCGATCAGGATTAGCTCGTCGTTTTTTTCCAGTACCATTTGCGGATCCGGGTTGATCACCACACGGTCCTCCCT
>JAJDNY010000131.1 GCA_022340425.1 Desulfobacteraceae bacterium
AGGCGCTGATTTTCGAGGCCCTGATGACCATGATGCAGCACAACATCAAACATCTGGCGGTCGCCGACACCGAGGGCCGGGTGGTGGGCCTGGTCACCAACCGGGATCTTCTGACGGCCCAGGGCCAGTCGCCCTTTTTCCTGATCCGCGAAATCATGGCGGCCGACACCGTCGAGGCCGTCTTCGACATGCACGGGCGGCTGCCCCGCCTGATCCAGAGCCTGATCAACAGCGGCGCCAAGGCGATGAACATCACACGCTTTATCACCACCATCTCCGACGCCATCACCAAGCGGATCATCGAGTTTGCCCTGGAAAAGTGCGGCCCGCCACCGGTCCCCTTCGTCTTCATGATCCTGGGCAGCGAAGGCCGCCAGGAGCAGACCCTGAAAACCGATCAGGACAACGCCATCGTCTACGAGGACGTGGCCGCGGAGCAGGAGGCCGAGACCCAGGCCTATTTCCTCAAACTGGCCAAAAACATCTGCACCTGGCTCGACAAGGCCGGCTACGCCTTCTGCGAGGGCAACGTCATGGCCCAAAACCCCCAGTGGTGCGGCAGCCTGACCAAGTGGAAAAACTATTTCAGCTCCTGGATTCACGCCGCCGAGCCCGAAGACCTGCTCCAGGCCAGCATATTTTTCGATTTCCGGGGCGCCTACGGCGAGATGCGCCTGATCGACGAACTGCGGCAGTTTCTCTTCGAGTCCCTGGCCGGCTGGTCCGGTTTTTTCCGCCACCTCACCGAGAACGCGCTTTACTTCAAACCGCCGCTGGGCTTCTTCCGCAACTTCGTGGTGGCCTCCAAGGGCGAGCACCGCAACACCTTCGACATCAAAAGCGCCATGATGCCGATCGTGGACTTTGCCCGGATCTACGCCCTCAAAAACAGCCTGGAGGAAACCAATACCCTGGAGCGGCTGCACCAGTTGTATCTCAAGAAAAAACTCAGCTGGCAGGAGTACAACGATCTGGATCAGGGCTACAGCTTCATGATGCAGCTGCGGTTCGTGCGCCAGATCGAAAGCGTGGTCGAGGAAAACGCCAAGCCCGACAATTACATCAACCCCAAAAAGCTCTCGCGCATCGAACAGACCATGTTGAAGGAGATCTTCAAGCGCATCGAAAAGTTCCAGACCAAGCTGAGCGTGGAGTTCACCGGGTTGCCGTGACCGCGACCCTGACCATTGGCGTGTGAGGAGAAAATCATGTCGATCACCAAACTGGCCTGCTGCATCGATTTTTCCGAAAATTCCGAAGCCGCCTTCAAATTCGCCCTGGAATTGGCGGAAAAGTACCGCGCCAAACTCTTTCTGCTGCATGTCCTGCCGCCGGTGGTCAACCCCGCCCTGACCGGTTCGGAATGGGCCGTTCCGGACCAGCCGGTGGACGCGCTGATAACGAGGCTCCAGGAGCAGATGGAAAAGGACTTCGGCAGCCGCGTCGGCAGCCGCACGCCTTACGAGATCGTGGTTCTCGACGGGCACGTGTCCACCGAGATCGTGCGCTACCTCGGCGCAAACGCCTTGGACCTGGTGGTGGTGGGATCCTACGGGCTCTCGGGGATGGGGCTGGTGGTTTTCGGCAGCGTGGCCAAACGGGTGGCCGAGAAGGCGCCCTGTTCGGTGGTCATCGTGCGGCCCCCGCAGCCGGCCGCGGCAGGGTCGTAGGCCGCCCCCAGGCGTCCGGGGGGCTCAGCCGTCGCGGGTGATGACTGCGGTCAATTCCTGCAGGACCTCCTCGGCGCGTTGGTCGTCCACCTGGCAGGTGCCCACCGCTTCGTGGCCGCCGCCGCCGTAGTCCAGCATCAGGGCCCCGACGTTGGTTTTGGCGGTCCGGTTGAAGATCGACTTGCCCACCGCAAACACGGTTTTGCCCGCCAGCGGGCCGGTGATGGCGCGGATGGAGATGTTGCACTGGGGGTATAGGGCATAGAGCAGGAAGCGGTTGCCCGGATAGATGGGGTCCACCTTCCGCAGGTCGAGGAGCACCAGGTTTTTGTCGACCCGCGCGTGGTCTTGCAGCTGGGCCTTGAAAGGCGCCTCGTAGCTGAAATAGGTTTCCACCCGCTCGCGCACGTCGGGCAACTGCATGATTTCCTCGATGGAGAGGCGGCCGCAGTAGCCGATCAGGTCGCGCATCAGCTGGTCATGGGAGATCCTGAAATCCTTGAAACGCCCCAGGCCGGTACGGCCGTCCATGATGAAGCTCAGCAGCGCCCATTCCCGGGGGTGGAGCACCTCCTCCAGGGTGAAGCTTCCCGAATCGGCCCGGTCCACGGCGGCCATCATGGCCTCGAAGGATTTCGGGAAGCGCTGGAAGCCCCCGAAATGGTTGAAGACCACGCGGGCGGCGGACGGCGCCTGGGGGTCGATCACGTGATCGCAGCGCCTGGGGCTGCGCAGGGTTTCCGAAAGATGGTGGTCGATGCAGAGATGGGCCCCGGGCGCGTAGGGCAGGTTGGTGATGATGTCGTTGGGTCCGACCGCTATCTTGCGGTCCTGCATGTCCTTGGGGTGGGCGAAAAGGATCTCGTCGGCCAGCCCCAAATGACGGATCAGCGTCGCGCAGACCAGACCATCCATGTCGCTGCGGGTGATCAAACGATACTTTCGGCTCTCGCTCATCGTCTTTTTCCAATTCCAACCCCAAAGGGGCCCGGAAGACGGCAGGTTGGCGATCGGCTTGGCTCCAAAAAAAATCATTATAGCCGGGGGGCCATCGCCTGTCAAAATCAAATTTGGCCCCAAAGCCGCCAATCGGCCCAAGTCGGGCCGGCCGACCAGCGGTCGGCCGTTTTCTGAGGACAGGCCAAAGTGGATTTCAAGGCGGTTCTTTTCGATCTGGACGGGACACTGCTCGACACCCTCGCGGATATCGCCGATTGCAGCAATGCCGTCCTGCAAAGCTTCGGGCAACCCGCCCACTCGTTGGCGGCCTACCGGCAGTTCGTCGGCGACGGGGTTGAAGCCCTGGCGCGGCGGGCGCTACCCGAAAGCCATCGCACCCCGGAGGCCGTTTCAGCCTGCGCGGCCGAGATTTCGGCCGCTTTTCTGCGCCACGGCGCTCGCAAGGCCCAGCCCTACGAGGGGATTCCGGAACTCCTGGCACGGTTCAGCGCCCGGGGGCTTGCGATGGCGATCCTGACCAACAAACCCCAGGCGTCCGCCCGCCTGATAGTCTCCCAGCGGCTGGCGCAGTGGCCTTTCGCCCTGGTTCGCGGCGCCCGTGACGGCGTCCCCAAAAAGCCCGACCCCAGCGCCGCGCTGGCGATTGCCGATCGGCTGAAGATCCCCCCGCGCCGCTTCCTCTATCTCGGCGACACCGCCATTGACATGCAGACCGCCCGCAGCGCCGGGATGTTCGCGCTGGGGGTGCTGTGGGGGTTTCGCGCCGCCCCGGAGCTGATCGCCGGCGGGGCCCACATGCTGGTGCATCACCCGGCCGATCTGCTGGCCTGGCTCTGAAAAGGTTTTGGCGATGCTGCCCCTTGAATCCATCCGAAAGGCCGCAAAAGGCATCGGGGACCGCATCATCCGCACGCCCCTGGTGTTTTCGCCCTCCCTCAGCCGCATGTTCGACATCGCGGTCTATCTCAAGCTGGAGAATCTCCAGAAAACCGGGTCCTTCAAGATTCGCGGTGCCACCCACAAGCTGATGGCCTTCCGGGACCGGATCGGCCCGGAAGGGGTGGTGGCCGCCTCGGCGGGCAATCACGCCCAGGGGGTGGCCCTGGCCGCCCGCCTGGCGGGCGTTCCGGCCACCATCGTGATGCCCGAGTGGGCCAGCATCACCAAGCAGGAGGCCACCCGGGCCTACGGGGGCGAGGTGATCATCCATGGTCAGACCATCGAAGCCTGTCTCGAGCACGCCCGGGAGTTGGCGGCCCAGGGCCGAACCTTCATTCACCCCTTCAACGACGCCGAGGTGATCACCGGCCAGGGCACCCTGGCGCTGGAAATTTTTGAAGACTTGCCGGCACCCGACCTGATCCTGGTGCCGGTCGGCGGCGGCGGCCTGATCGCGGGCATCAGTGCGGTGGCTGCCGCCCTCCAGCCCAAAACCCGCATCGTCGGCGTTCAGGCCGCGGCCTGTCCTTCGGCCTTCGAAGCCTGGCGCCAGAACCGGGTGGTGCGCGTCGCGGCAAGCCCCTCCATCGCCGACGGTATCAACGTCAAGGAGGTGGGCGAACTGACCTTCCGGATGATGCGCCAGGGTCTAGGGGAGGTGGTCCTGGTGGACGAGGAGCAGATCGCCGCGGCCATCCTGATGCTGCTGGAAATGAAAAAGACCCTGGCCGAAGGCGCGGGCGCCGTCCCCCTGGCGGCCCTCCTGGGCGGCGCCGTCCGCCCGCCCAAGGACAGTCGGGTGGTCCTGGTGATCAGCGGCGGCAACCTCGACAGCCCGCTTCTGGGGCGCATCATCGCCCAGGGGCTGATCAAGCATGGTCGGGTCATGCGGCTTTGCGTGCGGCTCAAGGATGTCCCGGGATCCCTGGCCCGCCTACTTTCCGCCGTGTCGCGGCTGCAGGCCAATGTGCTGCACATTCGCCACGAGCGCAACGCCCCTGATCTCCCCATTTTTGTCACGCGCGTAGAACTTGAGCTTGAAACCCGGGGTCCCGCGCACGTGGCCCAGATCGCCGCGCGCCTGCGCGAGGAGGGCTATGATCTAGAGGGGGCCGCGGCCGGGGCCGGCGGTGCGCCCGGATGATGGGGATTCGCGGGTGACCGCGTCAGAGAGCGTCTGAGTGGGCCAGTTCCTGGCGGTTGATGGCGATCTGCCCCGAGGGGTGCACCAGGTCGTGGGCGGTTTGCTGGAAGGGCAGGTAGACCAGCAGCCTGTCAGCAGCCGAGACGCGCAGCGCCGGCGGCCACGGCGCCACCCATCCCGGCAGCCCCGCCAGACGGTTGGCCAGGTGGATCGGAAGGCTTTCGACGGCCTCGCCGGCGGGCAGGCTGACCGGTTGACAGGCACCGGCGGGCGCCCCGTCCGCCAGGTCCTCCCGGGGCGGGACGAAGGTCAGCTGACCGGTCAGGCGCAGGAAGGTTTTGGGGCGCAGTTTGAAGGCCGGTACCCAAACCTGCAGCCGGTACCCGTTTTCCGACGGGCCAGCGGGATCGGCTGGCAAAGCGCCCAGGATCTCCGCGAGGCTCGGCGCAAGGCCCCGGATGTCGGCTGCGATCCGCCAGAAGGGCAGATGCCGGCCGCCCGCCGCACCGGCCGGGTGGGCGCAGGCGACGTTTGCCAGCCCCGCTGGGCCCGGCTGCCACACCCTGCGGCAGCCGCGGCAGACCAGCGCCGCCGAGGCCCTGGCGCCTTCCAGATCCCAGCCGCATGCGGGGCAAACGGCCGCAAGGAAATCGACCCCGCCCTGGGGCGGCCCCCCGGGAAGTTCGCCCGTTCCTAAATTTTGCGCGAGACCGCCGCCCACCGACCGGTCCAGCACCCCGTCGATCAGTTTTTGGCCGATATAAAACGGCGCATAGATCAGACTGACGCTCTCGCCGATCTGGGCATCGAGGGGACTTTGGCGGCAGCCCCGGCGCTCGGTGGAAAGCCCCGTGGCCTCTTCCAGCGGGAGACTCGGCCGGACGAAATGCCCCGGGGTTTCCGGCAGAACGAAGCGCAGGCGAAGCGCCTGGGGGCGGAAGCCCAGCGAAACCGGAAACCCGGGGTGGGGGTGCGCCTGACGGCTGATATCCACCAGGCGGTGCGCAACCCCGGCCGGCCCGGCCGAGAACAGCATGCCCTTGAAGCGCCAATAGGGGAAATACAACAGGCCCTCGCGGGCGGGGGACCCTAGCGGCAGCCGGTAGTGGAAAAATTTCCGCGGCCGCAGGCAAACGCTAACCCGGCAATAGGCGCAGGTAAACATCCGGTCGGTTTCGGCCAGCAGCGCCGGCGCCCCGCACTGGGGGCATTGGTGGCTGATCTGGAGGTTAGAGCCTTTCACCGCACTGGTTGCAGAAGCGGGCGTCGTTGAGGTTTTCGGCCTGGCAGGCGGGGCAAACCGCGGGGGCGGCCTTGGCAGCCGCCGGGCCGCCGCAGCGGGGGCAGAAGCGGGCGTTGGGCGGGAGATTCTTGCCGCAGGCGCTGCACTGGGCGAACACGATTTGCTGGTGGCCGCAGTGGGGGCAGAACTTGGCATCGCCCGCGATCCGGCGCCCGCAGTCAGGGCAGGTCTGGGCAAAGTCGCCGTCTGGGTCGGACGGGGCGGCACCCTCCTGGAAATAGCGGGAGAACATCGCCGGCAGCATCAACCCCATGCCCAGGCCCATGCCGCCTTCGGCGCCGCCGCCCGAGGCGGCCGCCTTTTCCATGGCCATGGCCGCCTTCATCTTGATCAGCTTGTCCATGTCCCCGAAGACCCCCAGGCGGCTGCGGTCGTCGATGGCCTGCTGGACCTCGGGCGGCGGCGTGATGGCGTTGATGTAGAGCTGGGTGAGTTTCAGGCCGAAGTGCGCGAAATCGGCCTCCAGGCGCCGGGCGAGCCCCCGGGAGGTCTCGTCGTAGCGTGCGGGCAGATCGAAAATGGTGCCGAGGGTCTCCCCGATATAGTCGTTGAAGCGTGAAACCACCACCTGGTTGAGGTACGCGTCGATCTCCGCGGTGGTGAACATCCCCTGGGTGCCCACCAGGGTGTTGATGAAGAGCACCGGCTGGACCACCTGCAGGTTGAACACACCGTAGGCCCGCAGCCGCACCAGCCCCAGCTCCCGGTCCTTGAAGGCCACCGGGTCCCGGGTGCCCCATGTCAGATTGGTGAAAACCTTGAGATTGACAAAATAGACTTCGGCCCGCAGCGGGCTGGAGAGGCCCCAGGGAATGCTGGCGATTTTGGTCAGCAGGGGCAGGTTGGCGGTTTTGAGGGTGTGGCGCCCGGGGCCGAAGGCGTCCACCGCCTTGCCCTGGTAGAAGAAGACCGCCGCCTGATTCTCACGGACGGTCAGTTGGGCGCCGTACTTGATCTCCCCCGAGCCGCTCTCCGGCAAACGGTGAACCAGCGCCTGGCCACTGTTGTCGAACCATTCGAGAACTTCCAGAAAAAAAAGGTTGTTGCTGCCCATGGAAGCGCGCCTCCCTCTGGCCGGGGGTTGAGGGCCGGTTTCAGCCACCCGGGGGGCGGCCGATTTCTTTCATTTCGGCCGCCGGCAGGAGAACTTGAGGCCGGCGCAGGCCTCGCCGGCCTCCCGGTGAAAAAGGTTTGGAAAGGGGTGCTTTTTGGACTATAGAGCAGTCGGCCGGCGCGCCCACGGCCCCGGAGATGACGCCGGGTAGTGACAAGTGGGTATTGAAACCAGCGACCCGAGAGGACCGATGACACCGCAGAGACTGTTACGCCGCAAACTGGAGCGGCTGCTGCAAGACTGGCAAAATCAGGGCATGCCCGGGCGGCACACCCTGCACGAGCAGGCGCGCGCCTTGGCGGCCTGGAAGAGCGCCAACCAGATCCACAGCCTGTGGGACGACGTGCGCCGGATGGCCACCGCCACCCTGGACGACGGCTGGGGCCACGGCCTGCAGACCATCGAGACCTACGCCGCCCTGGCGGGGCTGGAGGTTCATGCGCTGGGGCTGGAGCAGTCGCCCGAGCACATCATCGCCGCCTGCCGGCGTTTGCGGCCGCAGATTCTCGGGCTGACTGTGCTGCAGTTCGACAGCGAGGAGAATCTCGCGCTGGTTTGCCGCAGCCTTCCCGCTGAAACCCGGACCGTGGTGGGTGGGCCGATTTTTCGGGCGGACCCGGAGCTGGCCGAACGGGCCGGGGTGGATTACGTGGCGCGCCATGTGGGCGATTTTTTGCAGTATCTGTTGGCCTGGTAGCGGGGAGCGGCCGCCATGGCGCATCACCCCCCGGCAGAGAGCAGCCCAAGCGGCGGCTGGCAGCGGCGACAGTTGTGGGGCTGCCTGGCGATTTTCGGCTCGGCCTTCTTCTTTTATCTCGCCACCACCACCATCCGCTGGTCCCAGGCCTACACCGCCATCGACCCGGCCTTTTTCGTGTTGATGCGCTTTTTGCTGGGGTTTCTCGTCGTCGGTACCAGCCTGTTGCTGCACCGGCAACCCTTGCGGCCCCGCAAATTGAGTTTTCTCCTCGGCCGGGCCATTTCCAACTGCTTCGCGGTCTACTGCTTTTTCAAGGCGGTCGCCCTGACCTCGGCGGCCGAGGCCAATATTCTCAACATGACCTACCCGGTGTTCATCACGGTCTTCACCTGGCTGTTTCTGCGCGCCCAGCGCGACGGGGTTACCCTGCTGCTGGTGGTCACGGCCATGGTGGGCATTTGGCTGCTGCTCAAACCGGGTGCGATCGGTTGGAAATCGGATCTGATCTGGGGTCTGGCCTCCGGCATTTCGGCCGCTTTCTCGCTGGTCTTCCTTAATCTGGCCCGTCAGCACGACGCCTCCGAAACCATCCTGCTGGTCATGTTCGGGCTGGGGTCGCTGGTCATGCTGGCCCTCTTTTCCGACCGGCTTTTCCTGCCCGACCGGACGGCGCTTTTCTTTCTGATGGTCTGCTCGCTTTTCGGGGTCGGGGGGCAGTACCTGCTGACCTACGGGTTTCGGTATGTCACGGCGCTGGAAGGCGGGATCATTTCCTCGACGCGAATCCTGCTGGCGGCTCTGCTGGGCCCTTGGCTGGTGGCCGAACCGATGCTCTCGCTGGCGGGCTGGAGCGGCGCCTTGTTGATCTTCAGCGCCAATGTGCTGCTGGCGATACGGAAAGGCCGCTTGCCGGCGGCGGGAAAAAAAATTCAAGAAAGGTGATTTTTTTATTAAGCCGGGAGTTCCGCGGTCGATAAGTAACTTCAAGAGCGCAGCCAAATGCACTCTGGTTTATCCTCCTTCTCTCCTTTCGTTTGAGGGCGCCATCGGGGCGCCCTCGCTTTTTTGTCTTCCTGAAATACCGTGCCGCGCGCTGTCTCCGGCTGTTTTCAGGGCCCCACCTCGAAAAAGACCACACCGAGCTGCTCGCCGTTTTCCGTCACCACCGCCACCCGCCAGGATCCCGCGAACTTGGCCGAGTCGATGGTCAGGCGGCTCCAGGTGCGGGTGCGGGGGTGCCGGATCGCCAGAGGGACCCGGACATGCTCCCGGCCGTCCTGGAAATAGACGTGGGTCAGCTTGCGGGGCGGTTGACGGGCGTAGACGGTCATCCAGACGTGCGGTTTGACCGACTGGCCGTATCTGAAATAGGTTTGCGGCCCCACGCTGCGGCGGCGGGAAACCTCGCGACAGACCACAAGGTTCACCAATTTCAACCCCTCGGCGCTTTGCGGCGGGATTTTTTCAGCCTTGGGCGGGGGGGGCGGCGTTGCCGGCGTGGCATCGGCCGCCGGGGCCGGCTGCGGTGCGGCGGGCGTCGGGGTGGTTTCAGCCACCTGCAGCGCGGGTTTTTCCGGCACCTCGACGGCGGGTGCGGCGGTTGGCGGCGTTGGGGCGGGGGCAGTCGCGGCGGCCTCTTCCCGGGCGGCGGCCGGCGCAGCCGGCTCGCGGGCGCTTGATGCGATCTCCTGTGGGGCGTTGGTGGCCCCGCGGCCGTTCTGCCCGGGGCCGTCGGCCGGCCCGGTTGGAAAGAGCAGGTAGGTGATGAGGGCTGCGGCGATCACGGCCGCGCCCGCCCCGAACAGCCAGGGGCGGCGGGCGCCGCCGGGGCGCGCCGGGGGGCGTTGGGTCAGGCGGGCGCGCAGGGCCGTCACGGTTGCGACGGATCGGGCCTCAGGGTCGCTGCGGTCTTCGCGGGATGCGCCGTTGTCGTCGTCAAAGCGGGTCAAAACCAGGGTCAGGTAAAGTGGGGATCGCATAAATTCTGAAACCATCGTTTGATGAACCGGTAAAAAGTCGAAAAACAGACGGTTTCGAAAAAAGTTCACGCTACGGCGCGCAAATCTCAGCGGCGTGAGGCGTACTTACTTACGCCGCAGCGACTTCGAGATGCAGTGCAACGCAGAGATTGGACTTTTTGCGGAACCGTCATCGTTTGGGGGGCGCCGTCAGGGTGACACCAGACTGGCGGTCACGTTCACCGCTGCGGGAATCAGGTTTTGGGCCAGCATGATCTCCTCGGTCTGCTTCCAGGCCGCCGCATCGATTCGCCCGATGCGCGCCTCGGCGTCGGGCCGCACCAGCCGGCGGGTGATCTCCAGCTGCTCGCGCAGCAGGGGCGGGGCGGTGTCCCGGTCGTGCTCCTGGATCATGGCCAGGACGCGCTCGGCATTGGCAGGGTCCAGTGCGCGCCGCCAGCCTTCCAGGAGCGCGGTGAGAAATTTTTGGACAGTCTGGGGATGCTCCTCCAGGATGGCACGCGTGGTGACCACCGAATTGGCGACGAATCGCACCCCGGCCGCAGCGGGGTCGAAAAAGGCCGCCGCCTCGCCGGCGCGCCGCAGCTTGTCCCCGATGATCACACCCTGGGCGTTGCGGTAGACCGGCCAGAGGTCCACCCGGCCCTCGTAAAACGGGGTGTAGTCGTAGCGCACGCTGAAAAGCGTGAGGTCATCTTCGCCCAAGCCGCCTTCAGCCATGAGGGCCTTCATGATGGTTTCATCGTTGCCCCCGAAGGTGACCCCCACGGTCTTGCCCCGGAAATCTTCCGGGGTTTGGAAGCGGCTGCGGTCCGGCCGGTAAATCCACTGCAGGGGGTTTTGCTGGAAGAGCTGGGCGATCACCACCACCGGGGAGCCCTTGGCCAAGGCCCGGATGACCTGGTCGGCGGAGGCGACCCCGAACTGGGCATGCCCCAGCTCCAGTTCCTTGATGGCGTCCTTTTCCGGCCCGCCGGCCTTGACCGTGACTTGGAGGCCTTCGGCCGCGAAGAGCCCTTCGGCCTCGGCGTACAGATCGCCGACGACGCTGGCGTTGAAAAGCCATTTGAGGCGGTAGTTGATCGGTTCGGAGGCCCCTTGGGGCGGGGCGCTGCCGCAGCCGGCGACGAGCTGCGCCGAGAAGAGCAGGGCGGCGAGCAGGCGCATGACATGGCTCCCGGCGCACATCAGAGAGCCCGTCCTTTGGGCAGCAGGAGTTTGTGTTGCAGCCACAGTCCGATCCTTTCCAAAAGGGCCAGGTAGAGGGAGGTGAAAATGCCGATCAGGAAAAGGGCCACCAGCACCTTGGCCATGTCGCTCTGGTAAAGGGCAATGCGCAGGCTGTAACCGATGCCGGCATTGGCGCCGAAAAATTCGGCCACGATCGTGCCGACCATGGCGAGGGTGGCGCTGCCGGCGGTCACCGTGATCAGCTTGGCGTTGTTTTCGAAGGCCCGGATTTTGACCTCCAGCTGCCAGCGCATCCGACCGGTCATGGTGTAGAAGTGTTCGATATCGGCCACCGGCTCCGCAAAGATCCCGATAAACGACAGCAGCAGCGGAAAGTAGCAGATCATCGCGGCGATCAGCAGCCGCGAGGCGAGCCCGTCGCCCAGCAGGATGAAGATGATCGGCGCGACCGCCACGATGGGGTAGGCCTGAAGGTTGTAGGCCGCCACCTTGATCAGGGCCCCGACCCAGTTGGTCAGCCGGCCGATGATGGCCACCACCGTGGCCAGAGCGATGGCCAGAACGTGCCCTACGATAGCCACCGCCAGGGTGTCCAGGACGTCGCCCAGGTAGCGGTTGAACACGGTCCGGGCGGTTTGCCAGAGGTCGGCGGGGCTGGGGATCACGTAGTCCGAAAGGGCGAAGACCAGCTTGATCGCCAGCAGACCGCCGAGCGCTGCCAGATAGATGACCACAAACTGGTAGATCCGTTTAGGCAGCATGCACGATCTCCAGCATGGCGCGCTCCAGCCGGCTTTTTTCGAGCGCCTGGCCCGGTGCGAGATCCAGGCCGGCGACCGAAATCGCCTGGGGTTGCTTGGCCGCGTGGCGCAGCACGACGATCTGCCGGCAGAACTTGGACACCTCGGCGACGTTGTGGGAGATGTAGAGAAACCCTTTTTGGGGGAACATCCCCTTGATCTTCAGCAGGATCTTCTCCCGGGTGGTCTCATCCACATTGGCCAGGCTTTCGTCCATGATCAGAAGATCAAAGTCCTGCACCAGGTAGCGGGTGAGGTTGGCCCGGTTTTTCTGGCCCAGCGAAAGCTGCGCAAAGCGCGCCTCGCTGCAGTCCTCCAGGCCGAAGGCGCGGATCAGCTCCGCCATGCGCTCCCGGCGCGCGGGCGGGGTGACCTTGGCAATGTGGTCGCCGACGCAGGACCAGCCGGGGAGCCGTTCGAGGTTGTAGGAATAAAGGGTTCGCGCCACGCCGGGGGTCTCGATGCGTCCCTCGTAGGGTGGGCCGCTGCCGGCGATCATGCGCGCCAGGGTGGTTTTCCCGACCCCGGAAGGCCCGAAAAGAGCGTGAAAACCCGGCCCCCGGACGCAGAAACTGAGGTCGGCAAAGACCGCGGCTTCGGCATTGGGGTAGCGGTAGCGTATTTTCCGGCAGTCTATCAGCACGGCTCGCTTCGCTTTGAGCGGCGGCAGGTCACACGCGGCCCGCGCCGCCGGCCGATTCGGGCGTGCGCGCCTTTCCGGCCGCTATGGGTTGGGCCCGGTCAGGCGTTTGCGGCCGGCCCCGCTTTGTCCGCCGATTCCTCGGGATACGACCATAGCCCGGCCGATCCGCATTCCGTCCCTTAACACAGTTTGATCCTGGTTTGAAACGTTTCTTGAGAAGCGCCGGACCCGGGGATAGCGGTAGTCCAGGTAGGACCTGAGCTGCGGGTCCTGGATTTTCTGGGGCAGGCGCGTCCCGGCCTCCACCCACGTCTGATCGCGCTGCCGCTGCAGCTTGGCACGGAAGCCCTCGACAATGCCCACCGCAAAGTCCGTCAGGCGCTGGCGATTGAGGCCTTTTTCGCGGTTGTAGGCCGCCCATTGGCGGCGGATGAAATGACCGACAAAGTCATGGACATAGCCGGCCGTTTGAACGTTTTGTTGCGTGCCGCTGATCTCCAGCACCCGGCCCATCTTGCCACGGGCCAGTACGAAGGCCGGCACCCAGAGGCCCTCGACGAAGTAAAAATCCTGCAGCAGGCGGGCCAGGTGGTAGGCCTCGCGCGGCTGGCGCAGGGCCGGAGCGCCCACAAAGACACTGACAAAGACGCGCTGCCGGACGCGTTCCAGAACGCCGAGATTGTAGCGCGCCATGAGCTCGTGGGCCTTGGCCATGGCGGCCTCGGCCTCGTGGTGATTGCGGCTCTGGGCGAGCGCCATGAGTTTGCCGATCCTTAGCAGGCGACGATCCTCCTCGCCCAAGGCCTCGGCCCGAAGGCGTTCGGCCAGGGGGCGGAAGCGGCCCGAAGCCTCGGGGTTGGCGCGCAGCAGGCGGCAGGCCTCCTGGAACTTGGGACCGTGGGGCGTTTCGGTGCCCGCTCCCAGCACCTGGTCGGCCATCTGGTGCGCGATCTCGTGCAGCAGGACCTCGCGCACCGAGTCCCAGCCGTAATCCAGGACCAGGCGGCGGCTGAGACCGATCTCAGCTCGCCCGCGGTGCCAGTACCCCAGCCGTGAGGCCAGGTCCCTGAGGGTGAAAAGCGGTTTTACCATCCGGCCGCGCACCGGCGGCGGCAGAACCCAGAGGGCCGCCTCCCATTCCAGGGAAAGCCCGTGGAGGATCCGGCGCTCCAGTTCCGCCGTCGGGTGTCCGGAGGGGGACAGATGGGGGGCGTTGCTCATTTTAAAGCGTGCTCCAAAAAT
Organism: Desulfobacteraceae bacterium; assembly: GCA_022340425.1. Classification (NCBI taxonomy): domain Bacteria; kingdom Pseudomonadati; phylum Thermodesulfobacteriota; class Desulfobacteria; order Desulfobacterales; family Desulfobacteraceae; species Desulfobacteraceae bacterium. Next base: position 13,686 of record JAJDNY010000131.1, read on the forward strand.
TTGGGGAGGAACTTCAGCGGCGATTGACCCTAATATGGCCGGTGCGAAATTTCAACCCGGATTCGGTCGGGACGCACGCCCTTTTTTCTCACGTCAAAATCAAGTTGACAGTGCGGCGGGAGGCGTGTAAACTCTTGAGACCGAGCGCTCGTTCAGGTTTGTCCCGACGCTGCGGTCTGTCCACCCTGTCCGCCCCCATCCGGGCGCCTTTTTCCCACGCAGCGCTTTCGTGAAGCCGGAATGTGTCGCCCCCCGGCCCGAACCGCCGCTGCACCCAACGGCTGCCGGGCATTCCGGCCAAGCTTCACGCAACACTGAAAGGAGAGGAACTCATGGCCGAACTCAAGGTGAATTTCGACGTTTTGTCCCCCGTTAAATTCCTGGTCCGCAGCGCCGCCGTCTACCCCGACAAGGTGGCGGTGGTCTATGGTGAGCAGCGCTTCACCTACCGGGAGTTTTACGAGCGGGTCAACCGCCTGGCCAGCGCCCTGACCCGCCTCGGGGTCGGCAAGGACGACAAGGTGGCCTTCATCTGCCCCAACACCCCCCCCATGCTGGAGGCCCACTACGCCGTGCCCATGATCGGGGCCGCCCTGGTGAGCGTCAACATCCGGCTTTCAGCCAATGAAGTGGGCTACATCATCGACCACTCGGATGCCAAGGCGGTCTTCGTCGACAATGAGTTCGCCCAGCTGGTGGCCGCCAACCTCGACAAGATTCCCAAGGTCAAGGCCATGGTCAACATCTGCGACGTCAGCCCCGAGAAGCCCCTGGACGGACCCGACTACGAGGCCTTTCTGGCCACCGGGGATCCCGATCCGGTGCCCATCGTGGTGGATGACGAATACCAGGTGGCCACCATCAACTACACTAGCGGCACCACCGGGTTGCCCAAGGGGGTCATGTACCACCACCGCGGCGCCTACCTGAACGCCATCGGGGAGATGCTGGAGATCAAATTCACGCCCAGTTCGGTCTACCTCTGGACCCTGCCCATGTTTCACTGCAACGGCTGGTGCTTCACCTGGGGGGTGACGGCCATGGGCGGCACCCACGTGTGTCTGCGGCAGGTGCTCGCCAAGGAGATCTTCCGCATGATCGAAACCGAGGGGGTCTCCCACCTGTGCGCAGCCCCGACCGTCCTGATCACCATGAGCACCTACCCGGGCGCCAAGGACATCCGGCTGCCGCGCAAGGTGGAGATCATGACCGCCGGGGCCCCGCCGGCACCCACCGTGATCCAGAACGTGGAGGCCATGGGCGCCAACATCACCCACACCTACGGTCTGACCGAGGTCTTCGGCCCCCACAGCGTCTGCGCCTGGAAAGAGGAGTGGAACGACCTGCCGGTGGAGGAACGAACCAAGATCAAGGCCCGCCAGGGCGTGCCGTTTATCCTGACCCACTACATGGACGTGTTCGACACCAAAACCATGGAACCCGTTCCCCGCGACGGTCAGACCATCGGGGAGATCGTTATGCGCGGCAACAACGTCATGCTCGGCTACTACAAGGATCCCGAGGCCACCGCCGTGGCGTTTGAAGGTGGCTGGTTCCACAGCGGGGACCTGGCGGTGATGCACCCCGACGGCTACGCTCAGATCATGGACCGCAAGAAGGACATCATCATCAGCGGTGGCGAGAATATCTCCACGGTGGAGGTCGAAAACGTCATTTACCGGCACCCGGATGTGCTGGAGGTGGCGGTGGTGCCGATTCCGGATCCAAAATGGGGCGAGGTCCCCAAGGCCTTCGTCGTGCCCCGTGAAGGCGCCAACCCCACTGCGGAAGACATCATCGCCTTCTGCAAGGAGAACCTGGCCCGTTTCAAGGCCCCCAAGGCGGTGGAGTTCGGGCCGCTGCCCAAAACCGCCACCGGCAAGATCCAGAAGTTCAAGCTGCGTGACAAGGAGTGGGCCGGCAAGGACCGCCGGGTCAATTAGCCGGCTGCAGGAAACCGGCGTTGCTGCCGGTTATTCCCTGACCTCCGCGCATTGCGACAACACCCCCATCGCCCGCCGCAGCCACCGCCTGCAGGCGGGCGATTTGCTTTGGATCTCACTGATTTTCCCCAGACATCCGGAACCGTCCGCAGCGGCGGCCCGCCACCCGAGAGGAGAAGACCCCATGAACGCAGCCCTGACCCATCGGACCGGAATGTTGGTGGTTTGGCTTGCTTTTTTCCTGGGCGGTTTTGTATGCTCACAGCCGGCGGGGGCCGCCGCCACGGTTGACCACGGGATTTACGCCGGGCTGCTCGCCCGCCATGTCCAGGACGGGGTCGTCGACTATGGCGGGTTCAAGGCCGAAGAGCGCCTCCTTGACCAGTACCTGGACGTGCTGGCGGCGGTCGACCCCCAGCGCCTGGGGCCTGAGGAGCAATTCGCCTTCTACGTCAATGCCTACAACGCCTGGACCATCAAACTGATTCTGACCCGCTACCCGGGGATCCGCTCCATCAAGGAGGCGGGTAGCCTGCTGCGCTCGCCCTGGAAAAAGCCGCTGGCCCGCATAGGCGGCGAGGTGCTGACCCTGGACGAAATCGAGCATGACATCCTGCGCCCCCGCTTCCGCGACCCACGGGTGCATGTCGCCGTCAATTGCGCCTCCAAGGGGTGCCCGCCGCTGATGGCCGAACCCTTTTACGGGGACCGCCTGGAGGCCCAGCTGGATGCCGCCGCGCACGGCTTCATCAACGACCCCGGCTACAACCGGCTGGAGGGCGACACCCTGTTCGTCAGTAAGATCTTTCAGTGGTTCGGCGAAGATTTCGACAATGACCCGGCCGCGTTTGTCGCCCGCTACGCCGAAGGTGAGCTCAAGCAGCGGCTTGACGCCCTCCAGGGCCCGCCGCGGATTCGCTACCTGGACTACGATTGGTCCCTCAACGGCCGCTGAGGGCCGGGGGCAATGGGAAAGAGAGGCCCGCATGACAGGCTATGATTTCGATATCGGCATCATCGGCGGCGGTGCGGCTGGGCTGACCGTCGCTTCCGGCGCGGCCCAGCTGGGCGCCAAGACGCTCCTGGTGGAAAAGGAGCACGCCCTGGGCGGAGACTGCCTGCACTTTGGCTGCGTGCCCAGCAAAACCCTGATCCAAACGGCCCGGGTGCGTCACCTGATGGCGCGCGCGGCCGAATTCGGCCTGCCCCAAACGGCCCCGCCGCCGGTTGATTTTCGCCAGGTGGTAAAGCGCATTCAGGCAGTCATCGCCACCATTCAGCAACACGACTCCGAGGAGCGCTTCTGCGGTCTCGGGGTGCGGGTGCTCTTCGGGCAGGCCGAGTTCAGCGACGCCCACGCCATCCGCTTGAACGGCAAGACCTATGCGGCCAAATACTGGGTGATCGCAACCGGTTCCTCCCCGGCGCGTCCCCCGATCCCCGGTTTGGAGCGCACGCCGTTCGTCACCAACCGCGAGATTTTCGCTCTTGAGCACCAGCCCGCCAGCATGATCGTCCTGGGCGCGGGTCCCATCGGAATCGAGATGTCCCAGGCTTTCAGCCGCCTGGGCACCCGGGTGACGGTGGTGGACATGGCCGATCAGATCCTCCCCAAGGAGGACCGGGACATGGCCGATGGCGTGATGGCGACCCTGCAGGCCGAAGGAGTGGCCTTTCAACTGAACGCCACCGTGCTCAGCACCCGGGATCTGGGCAGCCAGCGGGAAGTGGTGATCCAGGCCCGCGACGGGAAGGAGGTCGCCCTGCAGGCGGAAACGCTGCTGGTGGCCGTGGGGCGGGTCCCCAACACCTCGGGGATGGGGCTCGAGGGGATCGGTGTGGCGCTCGAGCGCGGCGGGGTGGGGGTGGACAGTCGGCTGCGCACCAGTCAGAAGCACATTTACGCGGCCGGTGATGTCACCGGCGGCTATCAGTTCACCCACGCCGCAGGCTACGAGGGCGGGATCGTCGTCAGCAACGCGGTCTTCCACCTGCCGCGCAAGGTGGATTACACCTGGCTGCCGTGGTGCACTTACACCGATCCGGAACTGGCCAGCATCGGCATGAACGAAAAGGCCGCCTTGGCCGCGGGGATCACCTACACACGCTGGGAGGAGCCCTTCGAGGGCAATGACCGCAGCCTGGCCGAGGGGGAGCGGGCCGGCAAAATCAAGATGATCCTGGACGCCAGGGACAAGCCCATCGGCGTCCAGATCCTGGGCCCGCATGCCGGGGAGCTGATCAACGAATGGGTGGCGGTCTTAAACGGCAAGGTCAAGCTCGCGACCCTGGCCTCGGCGGTTCACCCCTACCCGACCCTCGGTGAAATCAGCCGCAAGGTGACCGGCAGCTACTTCTCGCCCAAGGTTTTCTCGCCGACCGTCAAAAAGGGCCTGAAGCTCTTTTTTCATCTCAAAGGTCGGGCCTGCGCCTGCGACTTGGAGGACCCCGCCTGCGGGGACCACCCGGCCTGACCTGCCGGGCCCGATGGCCGCCCCGCCCTCGGACCCCGTATTTTGACCGGAGACAGCACCATGGCCCCCCTCACCCAACCGCCCCCAGGGCAAAGGCGCAAGGCCGCCATCAAAGCGGTCGTCTTCCTGCTGTTTATCGTCGCCGCCCTGGTGGCGGTGCGCTACACGCCCCTGCGAGAATACCTGAGCGCCGAGGCCCTGGGAGGCTTCCTTGAAGCGGCGGGCATCTGGGCGCCCCTGGTGTTCATCCTGGTCTATACCGTCGGGGTCTGCCTGTTCGTCCCGGGGACCCTCCTGACCGGTTTGGGGGCCGCGATTTTCGGGGCCTACTGGGGGTTCGTCTACGTCTGGATCGGAGCCATGGCCGGCGCCAGCCTGGCCTTTTTGATCGGGCGGACCCTGGGTCGCGAGTTCGCCGCCTCGCTGATCGGCGACAAGCTCCGCCGCTATGACGAGGCCATCGCCCGCAACGGCTTCGCCACGGTGCTTTACCTGCGGCTGGTATACTTCCCCTTCACCCCCATGAACTTCGGCATGGGCCTGACCCAGGTGCGCTTTTGGGACTATTTTGCGGGCACGGGGTTGGGGATTCTGGTGGGGACCTTCATCTTCACCTTCTTCATCGGGACCCTCAAGGAGATCTGGGCCTCCGGCAACTGGGGTGGGCTCCTCTCCTTCAAGGTCTTTTTTTCCATCGGTTTGTTTGTTTTTTCATTTTTTATCCCCAGGCTGATCAAAAAACTGCGCGGCGCGGCCGGCTAGACCCGCGGGGGCCTGCGCTGCGGGGATAACGGGGGCGTGGGGCATTTTTTTTGCGGAGGCATCGGATGCGGAAGCTTATCGACGGGATGCTGGCCAGCCTGGCGCTGCTGGCGCTAACCGGCTGTGTGGCCCCCCAGGTGAACCTCTTTCGGGACGGGACGGCGCCGCTCCGGGAATTCACCATCCAGGGCCAGGGGCGTGCGAAAATTCTGGTGATTTCCATCCGGGGCGTGATCTCGAGCGAACCCGATGAACGGATCTTGGGGGGCGTTCGCCCCAGCCTGCTGCAGGATACCGTCGCCCAGCTGCGGCGGGCCGGCGACGACCCAAACATCCGCGCCCTGGTGCTCAAGATAGAATCCCCGGGTGGATCGGTGACCGCCAGCGATATCCTCTACCACGAGATTGTCGCGTACAAGGAAAAGGCCAGGGTGCCGGTGGTGGCGGCGCTGATGGATCTGGCGACCTCCGGGGGGTACTACGTGGCCTTGCCGGCCGACCATATCGTGGCCCACCCCACCACCGTTACCGGCAGCATCGGGGTGGTCTTCATGCACCCCAAGGTCGGCGGTCTGATGGACAAGCTGGGCCTTGGGATCGAGGTCAACAAATCGGGGCTTAACAAGGACATGGCTTCGCCCTTTCGCGAATCCACCCCGGCCGAGCGCCAGATGCTGCAAACCCTGACCGAGGAACTGGGCCAGCGCTTTATGGACCTGGTGATCCACCACCGTCCGTTGGCGGCCGCGCACCTGGCCGACATCGCCACAGCGCGGGTCTATCTGGCAGCCCAGGCGCTGGCGTACAATTTGGTGGACCAGATCGGATATCTCGACGCGGCCTTATCCGGGGCCCGCAAGCTGGCCGGACTGCCCCAGGACGCTCGGGTGGTGGTCTATCGCCGGACCGAGTTTGCCGACGACAACCTCTACAACCCGGCCAGTGCGCATGCCGGCGGCCGATCGGAGGCGCTGGTGAATCTCGGTCTTCCGCGCGCCGTGACCTCCCCGTCGGCGGGGTTTTACTACCTCTGGGCCCCGGCTGGCCTGTGACGTTCGGTTTCGAATGCGATTGCGCCGGCGGCGCGCTAGAGATCCTTCAGCAGGATGTTGGCCGGGCTGGCCTCGAGTTCCTTTTGAAACGCCGCCAGGGATTTCGCGACGCCGTCTTTTTCGTCTGCCGCCGCACCCTCGGCCGGCAGAGGGCCGCCGCGTTTGTCGAGAGCCTCTACGAGATAGGCGATGGTCAAAAGGTGAATGTCCCGGGCCGGCTGAAAAGCCGGCTCCTTGCTTTTGGGGCCACGGGTTTCGCTGAAGGTCCCGCTCTCCAGCAGGTTCCGCAGAATCCGACCGACCAGGTCAGGCGGCAGTGATAGCTGTCGGACGAGCTCCGTGCGGGTCAGGGGGGGATCGCCTGCGGCAAACCTCCTGACCATCAGGCGGGCGGCCTCGAGGGTCAGCAGACGCAGGCGGTAGGGGCTGAGGTGGTTCCATTGGCGCTCCGCCTCGCAGTTCTCCAGATTTTGCTGGGCAAAGGCGATCTGCGCCCCGAGCAGCACGATCAGCCAGCTGATCTGCAGCCAGATCAGAAAAAGCGGCAGCGCCGTGAAGCTGCCGTAAATCGCGTTGTGACGCGCCACCCCCACCTGAAATTCGATGTAGGCCACCTGGGACAGTTGAAAGAGAGTGCCCGCGATCACCCCGCCCAGAATACCGGCGCCAAACTTGACCCGGGTGTTGGGAATCAGGATGTAGAGAAACGAAAACAGGATCCAGATCAGGAAGAATGGCAGAATTTTGAGGCCTAAAAAAATCACCCCGCTGAAATAGCCCAGCAGGGCCACGCGCTCGGTGATGTTCGTCACCTGGGTGTTAATAAAGACTGTGGCGCTGCTGGACATGATCATCAGCAGCGGCGAGATCAGCATAATGGCCTGGTAGTCGCTGAATTTACGCCAGTAGCCGCGGGTCTCCCGGACGCGCCAAATGGCGTTGAAGGAGGCTTCGATATGGCCCAGCACCTTGACCACCGACCAGAAGAGGGCCGCCACGCCGAAGCCGGCCACCAGGCCGCCGCGGGTGTTTTCCAGCATGCGGTTGGCGAAGGTGATCAACCAGCTCAGCACTTCCTGTTGGCCATAGAGCTCCTCCATGAGCCGTCTTTCCAGCAGTCTTTCGAAGCCGAAGCCCTTGGCGATCCCAAAGGCCATGGCCAGGACCGGCACGATGGAGAGGATCGAGTAAAAGGTCAGGGCGGAAGCGTGCAGCGTGCAGTTGTTGGCCTGAAAGCCCCTGGTGGCCTCCAGCAGCACCCGGACGGGTCTCGGCAGCCGGGTCTTGCGTGGCGATCCGGGCTGCAGAGCCACCCCCCCGGCGCCCCTGCCCAGGTAACCGATCAACTGCGAATAAAGGTCGCGAATTTTCTGGGCCGCTTTCCTGATCACGGCTCAACCCGCTTTCCGCCCTCCAGCTTCGGCTTGGGCCCCAGCCATTGGCCGATGGCCGCGAAAACCCGCTTAATGCCCCTCCACAGTTTGGGCAGCAGCCAGATCATCAGCAAAACAAACAGCGCCAGCAGCCCGATGAAAAGCCAGGGGTAGTGCAGCGCCGTCCACAGGCCGGCCACCACCAGAAGGTCTTCGGCCACCGATGCGCTCCAATTGCTGACGGGCTCCGGGGAGGTGTTGATCAAGGCCCGCGCACCGGCCTTGGTGGCATGGGCCCCCGCGGCCAGGCCGCCGCCTATGATGGCGGCCGCCAGGGCCACGCCCGGGTTGACATCCCCCACGGCACCGGCGGCCAGCAGCGCCCCCGCCGGAATTCGGACAAAGGTGTGGAGCGCATCCCAGGTGGTGTCCACGCCCGGAATCTTGTCGGTCACGAATTCTACAAGGTACATGGCGCCCGCGGCCAAGAGCACCAGCGGGTTGGTCAATATCAGCAGGTCCGGCGGAAGGACGATGGAGCCCGTGGCCCCCATCAGCCCCAGCATGAAAATAGCGGCGTATAGATTGATCCCGCTGGCCCAGCCAACGCCCATGGTGAGGGCGATGATATTGGCGACGCTGTTGAGTTCGTTCATTGAGGCAACTTCCTTTCCGGCCACGTTGGCTCTCGGGGATGCCGTGGCCCTGCCGTCCGTAATGTTTCTTTATATACTATAAATTTAATTTGTTGCCATATTTTAAATAAAAATTTGGTTTAAGTTTGTGGCCCTCCGTCGACGACGCCCGCAGCGGGTATCATTCCCGGTCGACGGCAGTTTCAGGCATGATTACCAGGCTTTGTCCCGGCTGGATCGGTTGCGCCATTTCGATTCGGTTCCAGATCAGCAGGGCCTTCAACGGGACGGCGAACTTTTGGGCGATGGCGCTCAGGTTGTCCCCCGGTTGAACGGTGTAGGATCGGCCCCGGAGGCTGGCGAGATAGCCTTTGACCAGCTCCTCGAAGCGGGGGTGGAAACCCTCGGCCATGCCGGCGGGCAGAAGCAGCCTGTGGCGACCAGCTTCGAGGAAGTGGCCGCGGATCTCCGGGTTGAGGTCTTTGATCTGCTTGAAAACGGTTCCCGCGGCCTTGGCGATCAGTCGAATCGGCACCTCCTGAAAACAGTCCAGGGTGATGGCGTCGGTGGGGGTTTCGGGGTAGAAGTCGGCTTCGCTCAGATGAAAACCGTAGCGCTCCGGTTCGGAGAAAATCAGCTTGATGGCGATAATCCGGAAAATATAGCGCTGGGTTTCCAGAGGAAGGTAAAGCCGGTAATAATCGCGGGTTTCCTGTTCGAGGATCTCTGCCCACAGTCCCTCCTCGCCCATATTGAAGGCGGCCATGGCCAGGGCCCAGGACCCGAAGGTTTCATGCAGCGCTATCAGGTAGCGCAGGGCCGCGTCGGTGGCGGCCTGGAAGTTGCGGCGCTGATCCAGGTGGTCGTCCACCACCAGCCCGTAGCGGCGCGCGGTCTCCGGCATGAATTGCCAGTAGCCCATGGCCCCCTTGGGAGAGCCGGCGTGGGGGCGCAGGGCGCTTTCCGCTATGGCCAGGTATTTGAGGTCATCGGGCATTTGGCGGTCTTTGAGACTCTGGCTGATGTGGGGCAGGTAGCGCCGGGAGCGCTTGAGCCAGAGGATCACCTGGGGGCGGTCGTCCAGGGTGAGCAGAAACTCCTTTTCAAAGCGCTCGCGGATCTCCTGACGCTCCAGGGGGACCGCCTCGTCGCAGAGGCTCGGGGTCTGATGCCCGGTAATGGCCGAAAGCAGGGAGGTGTCGGCCGCGGGAGACGGCGGGTTCCCCAGGGCGGGGCTGGTGGCAAATGCCGCCCCCAGAAAGAGCCAAAAAAAGATCATGGGCATGCAGGCCTCGCTTCATCCGGCTGGCGGCGCAGCCCGTCGGCTCACAACGGGGTTGGGCCCCAGGCGCGCAGATAGTTGCGATATAGTCGTGGGCTGACCCGTGAGAAGCCGTCAAAATCGGCCATTAACTCAAGGCCCGGCACCAGGGCCTTGACCACCGGAAACCCGATGTCCCGGCGGGTCAAGTCGATATAGACCGGTTCAAACCCGTTGGCTGCCAGCAGAGCTTCCAGCAGGGCCAGATCGCCCTCCGCATGGCCGGTGGCATAGTCCGGCAGCGCTTCCAACCGGCGCACCGGGTAGACAGCAGCCGGCGGCCGGGACGGCGGTCCGTAGGGATAGGGGTAGGGGGTTTCGGTCAGGGCCGAAATCACCGCCCGCTTGCCGTCCAGGTGGGCGCCGGTCCCCTTGATGATGTGCCCCTCACGGGTGACCACGAAGCATTTGAAGCACGGGACCCCCAATTCCGAGGTCAGGTCCTGGAAAACCGGATGGATGCCGCGGTCGCGGTAATCGGCCAGCAGAGCGGCGAGACGGGCATCGGCGGTTTCCAGCCGGAAGCAGCGGTCCGGGCTGAAGGGCACGGTGGCTTCACAGTCACGCTCGATGACCTCCAGCAGGGCGCTCACCCCGGCTTCAGCGGGGGTGTTGCCCGACGCCAGGCCGGTTGAGCCCAGGCCGCTGAAAAGCTGGGTTTCATCCAGGTTGCAGAAAAGAAAAACGCTCTGGGCCGGCACCCACAGCGGCCGTCCGCTGCTGGTCAGCCCACGCAGCCAGTGAAGCGGGGTGTTGCGGTAGGACGTCTCCAAACCCAACCGGTTGGGGTCCAAGGCATCCGCACCGTCGGCGCGCAGATCGCTCCAGCGTGCCCGGACCAGCGCATGGGCTGTCGTGTAGCTGCGAACCCTGCCATCTTCAAAGCTGGCAAAGGCCGAGCAGCGCTCCACGATCTCCATGGCGTAGGAGGCCCTGGCCGCCTCCAGGCTCAGACCCCGTCCATAACTGGTCTGGATGCCTGAAAAAGAAAAATCCAGTTGGCCGTTTCGGACCCGTGTTGTGAGCTGCCATTTTCGCAAAAGGGCGATGGGGCTAAGCGATGCCACATGGCGCATTTCTATATCCGCCAGAAGCCCAAGATCCTCCAGGCGCGTCAGTGCGGCTGCGGCGGTGTCCTCCGGCGCAGGCGGCGGCGCAGCGTGATCCCGCGGCGCGGCCCCCCCCAGGGTCTTGACGTGAACCCCCTGGGCCGGGGGCAGCAGCGCGTCGTCATAGCACGGCTCCAGGGCAATTTGCGCCGGGTCGGGAAGGGGGCGGTGGTTGAGGATGTTGTCCGCGAAAATGCGGATCCACCGCTGATGACGGTCGCGGTCCGGGCGAAGCTGAAAGGAGAGAATAATCTGCGGCGTGTGGGCCGCGAGGACGCTGGTGCGCCCGGGGTCCAGGGCGCTGCGGCAGTCGGCCAGATCGGGGCTCAGTAGGATCGCCTCGTGCAGCAGGGCTTCCAGGACCGGGTCGCAGCCGTCGGCCTGCGCCAGCAGGGCTTGAATCTTGGGCGGGTCGAAAGCCGACACCTGCTCCAGCGCATATTTGTGCATGAAGCTGTCCAGCGGCTTTTGGCGCAGGTAGGCCATGGCGTCTTCCCAGGAGGTCGGCGCCACCGGAAGACAGGCGAAGTAGCCGGTCCCGGCAGCCGTGGACTGCAGGCGCAGCTCGTAGTCTGTTTTGGGCATCTCGGCGGATTTCCGGCAAATTCGCGGCCAAGGCGTCCGACCCAGGCGGGCGCCCGGAAACGCGTTTGGACCGCATTATGGTGCATAGCCGCGCTGAATGCAAGCGCGCTCTGCCCCATAGACGGGCTGCCACGCGCGTGTTGGCTTTCCCGGGTTTGGTATCCAACCTCGGCGCTTGGGTCATTTCGGTACCGCTTGCCAAAACGGGGCTCATCTGATTAAAATTGAAATATTTCCGACCGAAGCAAAAAAAACAGCCCCTTGCGGGAACCTCCCGGTGGGTACCCCCCCCGGGGGCGGTGCGCCCGGGCGGGGGCTATCCGTTCAAACAAAAGGTCAAGGAGGTGGGAAGATGGATCTGGCTATCAAGGGTAAAATCGCGCTGGTGACCGCTGCCAGCCGCGGGTTGGGTCGGGGCTGCGCCGAAGGATTGGCCGCGGAGGGCTGCCGGGTGGCAATCTGTTCCCGTGATGGGGAACAGGCGAAGCGCACCGCCGAGGAAATCGCCGCCCAAACCGGCGCCGAGGTCCTGGGGTTCGCGGCTGATGTGAGCCGGGTGGAGGAGATCGGGAAACTGTTGGAGGGGGTGCGCCAGTCCCTGGGGGATCCGGAAATTCTGGTGACCAATGCCGGCGGACCGCCGCCGGGCAACTTCGCCTCCACCCCGATCGCGGACTACCAGAAGGCGCTCGACCTCAATCTGATGAGCGCGGTGCATCTCATTCACGGCGCGGTCCCGGCGATGCAGGCCAGGGGCTGGGGGCGGATCATCGCGATCACCTCCATATCGGTCAAGCAGCCCATCGCCAGTTTGCTGCTCTCCAATATGGCGCGCGCCGGCCTGACGGGTTTTCTGAAAACCGTCGCGACGGAACTGGCCCCATTCGGGATAACGGTCAACGCCCTGCTGCCGGGTACCCATAAAACATCGCGTATCGATCAACTGGTCCAAGACCGCGCCGCCCGCGAAGGCAAGAGCGAGTCTGCGGTGGCGGCCGAAATGGTGGCCGCGATTCCGGCCAAAACCATGGGCGACCCTGCCGATTTCGGTGCGGCGGCGGCTTTTCTTGCCAGCCGGCAGGCCAAATTTATCACCGGCCACAGCCTCCTGGTGGACGGGGGGCACTACAGCGGGCTGTTGTAAGCCGCGGACAAAAAATTGAATTTTCTTTCCTCGTGGCGGCCACTTGTTCTCCGTTACGCGGCCGTCGGCCTCCATCTGCCGTCCAGGGTGCCCCGGACCGAAGCTCTTTCCTCGTCAAAGTCGAAGCCCGTCCAGATGCCGATCGACTTGAGCACCGAATCCTGGGGATGAAATCGGCGGAAGATCTGAAAGTAATAGGCGGCTTCCTTGCTGTTGATCACGGCTTGCGGGTGCTGGACACGGATGCGTTCGAACTCGTCGTCTGAGATTTCGGCTTCGGCCAGCCGCTCGCCAAGGTCTTCACAGCCGGCCCCCTGGGTGTACTGCACCTTGTAGCGCCACAGGATCTCGTCGGGCAGTAGGCCTGTACCGGAAAAGGCCTTTCTGAGAATCCATTTTTCCATCCGGTCCCCCTTGTGCTCCCGAATCTTCAATGCCGGGGAAACAGTCACTCCCAGATCGATCATGGCGGTGTCGAAAAACGGCACCCGCAACTCTAAGCTGAACAGCATGCCCATCCGGTCGGCCCGCTGCAGATTGATGTTGTGCACGCCGGCCAGCAGGCGTCGCCCCTCCTCGTTGAGTTGGTCTTCAGAGAAATGTTTCATATAGTGGTATCCGGCGAAGATTTCATCGGCGCCCTCGCCGGTCAGAACCACGGTTACGTATTTTGCGGCCAACTTGCAGGTGAAATAGCAGGGCACGGCGCAGCGTACAAGGGATGGATCGTAGGTTTCCAGCTTTTCGATCACCTTCGGCAGGGCCTCGTAGTAGTCGTCTTCGGTGAATACCAGTTCATGGTGGGTCGAACCGATATGGGCTGCTGCGATTCGGGAAGCCTTCAGGTCGTCGCTTTCGACGCCGGCGGCATCTTTCATTCCCACGGCAAAGGTGTGCAGGTGTGGAATTCTTTCGGCGGCAATAGCTGCGATCAGGCTGCTGTCCAAACCACCGCTGCAAAACGCCCCCACATGAATCTGCCGGTCTGCAAGAAGCCGCTTGGTTACGGCTTCAACCAGGGCATGACGGATGCGCTCGGCCGCTTCGTCCGCTTCGGTGATCATTGTTTCGGGCGCCCGGGGCACCTCATAATACCGGACAAAACCGTTTTTCGGGGTATAAAAGTGGCCGCTGGGAAATTCCTGAACCTCTTCCACGCCTGCCAAGGACATGGCGCCCAATTCCGAGCTGAAATAGAGGTGGCCGTCGATGGTCCCCCAATAGAGGGGCTTGATCCCGATGGGGTCCCGGGCCAGCATGAAGTCGTCGTCATCGAAGATGGCAAAAGCGAACATCCCGTCCAGGTCGGCCACGCATTCGGGCCCTTTTTCCCGGTAGAGGTGAAGGATGACCTCCGAATCCGAGTGGGTCGAAAAACAATAGCGGTTCGACAGCCGCTCCCGGATTTTCTGAAAATTGTAGATTTCCCCGTTGCAGATGATGCCGGTTTTCCCTCCCTCGGCCAGAATCGGCTGGTGTCCCTTGGCCACATCGACAATGGAAAGACGGGTATGACCGAAGACCGTCCTGCCGTGGATGTGGATGCCCCGATCGTCCGGCCCCCGATGGGGGAGGGCGTCGAGCATCCGGTTGATGGTGTCCACGTCTTTGGTTCCGAAGCATCCGGCGATTCCGCACATAAACCTGGTTCTCCTCTTGCTGGGTTTTTTTTGACACAAAGATCGGTGTCAGCCAACCCAATCAAACAGCTTAACTATAGGTTAAAAATATATGTAATGTTAACACTTACATTTTGTGAATTGCGCCTTAGCGGGCTGGGCTGGAGCGGGTTCACTTATCGGGGCTGTTGTCCCCGTTATCGTTCAACTCGTAGGGCTGGGGGTTCGGCCCTTCGCTGGCAACCTGGCCCTTGCTCAGGCCCGCCAGACGTTGCTTGCTGGATCCTTCCGCGATGTAGAGATGGACGTCGCGCTGGGGGAATGGGATGCCGATCCCCTCGGCGTCGAAGCGCTGCTTCACCGCCTTGGTCACGTCCCAGTAGACGTCCCAGTAGTCCGCGGTCTTAGCCCAGGGGCGGCAGATGAAGTTCACCGAGGAGTCGGCGAGGGTGTTCATGCGGATGGTAGGCTCCGGGTCCTTCAGGGCCTTCGGGTGGGCGGCCACGATCTCCTCCAGGATGGCCTGGGCCTTGTCGATGTCGTCGTCATAGCCGATGCCGAACTCCATGTCCACACGCCGGGTATCGACACCCGTGGCGTTGGTAATGACGTCTTGCCAGATCTTGTTGTTGGGCACCACCATGTCCTTGTTGTCGAAGGTCTTGATGCTGGTGGACACGAGGTTCATGGCGGTCACCTTGCCCGAGACGCCGCCTGCGTCCACCACGTCACCCACATCGAAGGGTCGGAAGAAGAGGATCATCAAGCCGCTGGCGAAGTTGCTCAAGGAATCCTGCAGGGCAAAGGCGATGACGAAGCCGGCGGCACCGACGACCGCCAGCAGTGGGCCGACGCTTACCTCCAGGGCGGCCAAAGCCATGATGGTGCCGACGATCATCACCACCCATCGAACGCTCCGAACCAGGAAGTCGTCGAGCAACTGAGAGACGCCCCCTGTCATCTTCAGGCCGCGGTGCACCATCCCGCTGAGGATTTTGGAGAGGATCCAGGCCGCGATCAAGATGCCGAGGAACAGGGCGATGTTCTTGGTCCAGCGCAGGCCGCCCTCATCGGAGTTAAGCCAGCCTTTGACGGCGATCCAGGTGGAGGTGGCGTCCTTGACGTCGACGCGGATGCCCTGCACCGAGCTGATGTAGAGGCGGTAGTCCCTGATCTTGGCCAGGGTGTCGGTATCTTCTTCGTCGGTCTTGGTCTGCAGCTCGTCGAGGACGGCGTTGAGCCGATCGATGATGACAGTGCGCTCCTCGCGCAGTGTGTTCACCTGCTCCAGCAGCGCGACCTTCTCCTCCTTCTTGCGCTCCTCGCTCCGTTCCATGGTCTGCGCCGCGGTCTTCACGACCGGCTGCTTATCGACCCCCGCCGCGATCTCCCGGTTCTGGCGCTGAACCGCAATCTCGGCCCTGGCGATCTCCTCGGCCTTCTCCTGGAGCAACGCCTGCCAGGCGTCCGCTTCGACCAGCAGCTCCTCCTTGGTGAGGGGCTTCAGGAGCAGGGCGAGTTCCTCAACGGGGATTTCGGGATCCGCCGTGGTGACGGGCTGGGGTGCCGCTTGCGGCTTCTCTTCAGCACCGAAAGGGGCGGTTACCAAACTCACCAGCAGCGCCCAAAAGAACACCGCCAACGTGACTCGGGCACGCTGTCGCATCAAGAAACTCATTCGAAACTCCTTCGGTCAAGAGTGGGTTTTTGAGACGGCTTCCGGGGGTCGACGGGCACGCCCCAGGCGGTGGTATCGTAGGTTGTGGCAAGGGCTCCATTCGCTATACTGTTCATGACAAGGCCGGCCGGAAAAAATAAAATTCTTTTCATCTTTTCCCTCCCCTTCTGATGATGTCTATTCATAAGCCACTGCCGATAGCACCTTTACAAAATTGCCGCTCAAAAAAAAGCTTTCAAAGGTCAAAAATATCCTTTGAAAGCTTTCCTTTGGCAATCTTGAAGGGCCCATGCTGCACGGCACGATTTCCCTTCGCGATATAGGCCCAAAGATAATGCCGCATCTTGCTTGTCTTTTGGTCTGTTACCGGTGTTGCATCCGGCGGCGCATATTGCAATATGCGCCGCCGGATGTGCATAGGGGGTGACGAACCAAAATCATGCGCCATTTGGTGGTAGTATTTGTTTTCGCGCCCCTACATCGCCGCTTTCACTTTGGTGGCGACGTCATCGTCCACCCAACCGGTCCACAGGTCCTCGTAATTCTTCAAGAACCACATGGCCGCTTCTGTGGTATCGGCTTTGTTGTCCTGCATGTAAGCGAGAAACTTGTTGTTGATATCGAGCGTCGTCTTGTAGTTTTTGAGGAGTGCCACCACCTCGGGCGCCTCTTTGGGCAGATTCTTGTGGACGATGATTTCACACTTCACCGGCGGGTAGGCACACCCCTGGGTGGTGTCCCAGACCTCCTGGTCAAACGGCGGCTCCTCGAGCTGGTACATGTCGAGCTTGCCCAGCACCCAGGTCGGCGCCCAGTAATAGCCTAACCAAGGCTTGCCGCGCTTGTAGGCAGTCTCCATGGATGCGGCAAGAGCGGGGCCCGAGCCGGGCTGCATGATATTGTAGTTTTCTTTGATGCCGTATGTTTCGAATTTCTTTTCGTTGATCTCGGCACAAGCCCAGCCGGGGATGCAGCTGTGGAACAGGCCCTTGGAGGGGTCTTCCGGATCCTTGAACAGCTCCCAGTATTTGGGCAGGTCGGCTACGGACTTCAGGTCCGGAGCCATAGGCTTGATGCCGCGCTCCTCATCGCCTTCCACCACGTAGCGGGGCACGTACCACCCCTGAACGCTGTTAGGGAAGTTTGCCCCGAGGAGGACGAAACCTTCATTGGAATTCGGGTCCTGACCCTTGGCCAGCCCCTCGTCATAAAGCTCTTGCCAGTTTTCGGTCCAGGTTTCCATGTTGACATTCGGCGCCTCGCTGCCTTTGGCCTGGATCAGGGCGGTGTTGAGGAGAATTGTCTCACCCTGGACATATTTGACCGGATGGCCTAATCCCTTTTCGATGATGAAGCCGGCGATGCGATTGTGAACCTGTGCGCTGTCCCAACCAAAATCCGCGAAGATGATGGTTTTCTTTTCCATCGCAGCGGCGAAGCCGCCGCCTGCGCCGATGCACAGGGCAACGAATACAGCAATCACAACAACTTGTTTCACTTTCTTCATAGCTCCTCCTTCATGGTGATATGATGTTGATAAAAAAAGGTGTTGCCCGAACTACCCGCTTTTTTTCTTGTTCGCCATGGCAAAGGTGATGCGATCGATGATAATTGCCATGAAGACAATACATAAACCGGCTTCGAATCCTCTTCCCACCTCGATCCGGTTAATAGCCAGGAGCACCTCGAGGCCGAGGCCTTTGGCGCCGATCATGGAGGCGATGACGACCATGGCCAGCGCCATCATCGTGGTCTGGTTGATACCCACCATGATGGTGGGTCTGGCCAGGGGCAACTGCACCTTGAACAGGATCTGCCAGTAGCTCGAGCCAAAAGCCTGGGCCGCCTCGATCACGCTCTCCGAGACTTCTCGGATGCCGACATTGGTGAGTCGGATCACCGGCGGCACGGCGTAAATGATGGTCGCGAACAGCGCCGGCACCTTGCCGAGACCGAAAAGCATCAGGGCGGGGATGAGGTAGACGAAGCTCGGCATGGTCTGCATACCGTCAAGCAAGGGCTTCATAACCGCCTCAAACCGGTCACTGGACGCCATGGTGATGCCCATTGGGATGCCGATAAAGAGCGAGATAATCACCGACGCCACTACCAGGGACAAGGTCATCATGCCAAGTTTCCAGAGGCCCAGTGCGCCGATGAAAAACATCATCGCGGCCATGATCAGCCCAGACCACCAGCGACCCATCACCTGCCAGGCCAACAGGCCGACGCCGGCCACCAGGATTGGCCAGGGCAGCCAGAGGAAAAAACGCTCGATAAGGACCATGAAATAGAGAATGAAGCTGCCCACCATGTCGAAATAGGTGCCGAAGGTGCTGAGCACCCAATCCATCGCTTTATCGATCCAGACATCGAGGGGAATGTCTATCCTTTCGGGAAATTCCATCGCCATCGCTCACCTTTACGTTTGTTGTTGAGCCACCGGTAGGGTTTCGTTCCCGCCACTGTTTTCGACCTGGCCCGCCTCGGCGAGTTTTGCGAGCAGTGAACCGGCAACGATCACTCCGACCAGATGATCTTTCTCATTGACCACGGCCAGGGGATATGGGTTGTTGGCCAGCAGGGCAAAGAGGTCGTTTGCGGGGGTGTTTTTGGCCACTTTGCATATGTTTGTATCGAGGACGTCGTGCAGCGTTTTCTCGCCACGGTCGGCGGCTTGCCTGCAACCTTTGGCGGAGACGATGCCGACCACCCGCCCGTCCTGCCGAACGAAAATCGAAGAGATGCCGGCAGCCTGCATCTTGCGCAGGGACGCTTTCGGGCCGTCTGTCTTCAGATACGCCATGGTCTCGAATTTCTTCATAACGCTTTCGGCAGTGAGGATTTTGGACATGTCGACGTCTTCGACGAATCTGGCGACGTAGTCGTTGGCAGGGTTGGTGAGAATCTCTTCGGCCGTTCCCTGCTGAACTATCGCGCCGTCCTTCATCAGCACGATCCGGTCGCCGAGCTTAATTGCCTCATCGAGGTCATGGCTGATGAAAACGATGGTCTTATTCACCTTATCCTGAAGATCTAGCAACTCGTCCTGCATGTCCCGGCGAATCAGGGGGTCAAGGGCACTGAAGGCCTCGTCCATCAGCATGATGTCGGCATCGAGGGCCAGCGCCCGGGCAAGCCCGACCCGCTGCTGCATGCCGCCGGAAAGCTGGTCGGGCATGGAATCCTCCCAGCCTTTGAGACCCACCTGTTCGATTGCCAGCATCGCGGCATCGCGCCGCACATTCGCTGCCACCCCTTGCACTTCGAGTCCATACTCTACGTTGGCGACTACGGTGCGGTGCGGAAAAAGAGCGAAATTCTGGAACACCATACCGAAATGCTTCTGGCGGAACTTCCGCAAGCCTGCGCTGTTTAAAGCTGTGACATCCTCGCCATTGACATAGACCTTCCCTGCCGTCGGTTCGATTAGACGGTTGATGCAACGCACCAGCGTTGACTTGCCGCTCCCGGACAAGCCCATGACCACGAGAATCTCCCCGGCGTTAACGGTGAAGTTGACGTTGACCACCCCGACCCCGTGACGGGTCTTTTCCATGATCTCTTCCTTGCTGCGCCCTTCCTTGACCATCTGCAGGGCTTCTTCCGGCCTGGGGCCGAAAATCTTGTACAGATCTTTTATGACGATTTTGTCCATGGTGCGCATCCTCAAATTCCGCCCCCAGGCATGACAGGAAAAGCCGGATTACTCATTGAAATCATTATTGTCTTCCTCTTATCCTGCATAACACTATTCGGTAAGGCTCGCGGTAAAAAATCAAAAACCAGACTGTCCCGTAAGACAATACTGGCTCCTAAACAATTTCAGGACCAAATTTATGTTAACAAAAATTTTACACCAAATCAAATTGCTCAGTTTGTCGCAAAAAATTTGCCTTTCACCACAAGGCTCAGGACACCACCTACAAATTTACTTTGAATGCATTTCATTGCTCAATGCGGTTATCCACAAAGCTCAAGTTGCCTTTTGAACGAAACGGTAAGCCGGCATCTTTGTCACCGAAAGCAGCGAAAATAAAACCGAATCTGAAACCAGGTTGGATTGTAAAACCTGGCCTCGGGAGGCAACTTGAGCTTTTTAGACCCAAAATAAGCGAGTATAGAATAGAGAGGTCAGTCGAGCGCCTTCAGCTTGACTACCCAAAAGAAAAGAGACGTGAGGCGTTCCGGAGCGGATTTTCGGGCGCACCTCTCCAGTTGAAACTCATTGCCGAATCACCAAAATTTTATTTTCGCTTATGGTTGGGGATCCTTTCTGTGGTTGCCGGTGGGCTCACAACTGCCCCATGCAGTTGCTGCCCGATTACGTTCGGCTACGTAAAACCGAAAGCCTTTATCATCTCAGAGAATTTGATGATATGTTTGAGCTTGTCGTTGTAGCCCACGAT
>JAJDNY010000132.1 GCA_022340425.1 Desulfobacteraceae bacterium
GGTCGTGAAGCGCCGGTGGCAGACGATGCACTCCCGGCGCCGGCGGATGACGGAAGCGTCCTTGCTCAAACGGGAGTCGATGACCTTGTTTTCGATTTCGGAACAAAACGGGCACTTCATGGGGCGCCTCCCTGATTTTCGGGTTCGAAATGAATCACTTCGACCCCGGCCTCCGCCAAAAGCTCCTGGGACATGGGATCCGCGTAGGCATTCTGGTAGTAGATTTTTTTTATGCCGGCATTGATGATCATCTTGGCGCAGATGGCGCAGGGCAGGTTGGTGCAGAAGAGCGTCGCCCCCTGGATGCTGACCCCCAGGTAGGCCGCCTGGATGATGGCATTTTGCTCGGCGTGAATGGCCCGGCAGAGCTCGTGGCGCTCGCCGGAGGCCACCTTGAGCCGCTCCCGCAGGCAGCCCACGTCGATGCAGTGCTGGGCGCCGCTGGGGGCCCCGTTGTAGCCCGTGGCCAGGATGCGCTTGTCCTTGACGATCACGGCCCCCACGGCGCGCCGCAGGCAGGTGGAGCGCTGGGCCACGAGGGCGGTGATTTGCATGAAGTAACTTTCCCAGGAGGGGCGGCTGCGACCCGCGCTCATCATACCTCCCCTGGGGCCCGGTCGCAACCACCGTAAAGCGGAAAAGCCTCGCAAAGTTCCATGATCCGTTTGCGGGTGGCGGTCACGGCGCCCTCGTTTTGGGGCTGTTTGAGCACCGCCGCAATCATCCCCCCGATGGCGCGCATTTCCGGCGCCTGCATGCCCCGGGTGGTGACCGCCGGGGTGCCGATGCGGATCCCGCTGGTGATAAAGGGGCTGCGGGTCTCAAAGGGGATCGAATTCTTGTTGACCGTTATGCCGGCCCGGCCGAGCAGGGTTTCGGCCTCCTTGCCGGTGATCCCCAGGTTGGTCAGATCCACCAGCATCATGTGGTTGTCGGTGCCGCCGGAGACCAGCGCGATCCCTTCGGCCAGCAACTGATCGGCCAGAACCCGGGCATTGGCGACGATGGTTTCCTGGTAAGTCTTGAATTCCGGGCTCAACGCTTCCTTGAAGGCGACGGCCTTGGCGGCGATGGTGTGCATCAGGGGGCCGCCCTGGATGCCGGGAAAGATCTGCTTGTTGAAGATACCGCCGAGATCCGAGCGCGCCACGATCAGGCCGCCGCGGGGGCCCCGCAGGGTCTTGTGGGTGGTGGAGGTGACCACATCGGCCAGGGGCACCGGCGAGGGGTGGAGACCTGCGGCCACAAGCCCCGCAATGTGGGCCATGTCCACCATCAGATGGGCGTCCACGCTGGCGGCCGCCCGGGCGAAGGCCTCGAAGTCGATGATCCGGGGGTAGGCGCTGGCGCCGGCCACGATCAGCCGCGGCCGGTGCTCGCGGGCCAGCCGCGCCAATGCGTCGTAGTCGATGGTGCCGGTTTCCCGGCGCACCCCGTAATGTACGAAATTAAACAGCCGGCCGGAAAAACTGGCCGGGCTGCCGTGGGTCAGATGGCCGCCGTGGGCGAGGTCCATCCCCAGAACGGTGTCACCGGGCTGCAGCAGGGCGAAGTAGACCGCCATGTTGGCCTGGGAGCCGGAGTGCGGCTGGACATTGGCGTAGGCAGCGTCAAACAGCCGCCGGGCACGTTCGATGGCCAGGTTTTCGGCCACATCGACGAACTCGCAGCCGCCGTAGTAGCGCCGGCCGGGGTATCCTTCGGCGTATTTGTTGGTCAGGACGCTGCCCTGAACGGCCATGACGGCCGGGCTGGCGATGTTTTCGGAGGCGATCAGCTCCAGGGTGTGGCTCTGGCGGTCCAGCTCGCGGGCGATGACCGCGGCGATCTCGGGATCGACTTGCTCAATCACCGTTGCTTTCAAAAAAGGGTTCCTCTGCGATGGCCGTGTGGCGGTATAAATGCTTGACAAACGTGCGCTCCCGGACCTGGGGGGCGGGCCGCCCCCCGGGTCTATTGCTTGTGGCCCAAGCGGTCGAACTTGTCCAGCCGGTCCTGGTGGCGGCCGCCTTCGAAGGGGGTTTCCAGCCAGGCCCGGACGATTTCAAGGGCCAGCCCTTCGCCGACGACCCGCCCGCCCATGACGAGAATGTTGGCGTCATTGTGCCGCCGGCTCATCAGGGCCGCGAACAGATCGTTGCACAGCGCCGCCCGGACGTGGGGGAAACGGTTGGCCACGATGGACATCCCGATGCCGGTGCCGCAGATCAGAATCCCGCGGCGGTATTCGCCGCGGGAAACCGCCCGGGCGACCTGCGCCCCGAAATCCGGGTAATCCACCGAGGTCGCCGCGTGCGTGCCGACATCCCGGACCACGATTCCCATTTGCGTGAGATAGGCTTTGACCGCCTCTTTCAGGGCAAATGCGGCGTGATCGCTTCCAATTATAATCGGACTTTCTTTTTCGGGCATGCTGGGAACCTCGAATATCGGTTTCCACCGATAATGCCGGTGATTGATAAGACGAATTAAGGAATTTATAGTCTGGCGGAGCGGATCGCAAGAAAAAAAACGGAGCGGCCGGATTTTCGTGGAGGGTGGGGGGAAGCGGGCAGTGACGGAATCGTCCTCCGGTGGTCCGCTGCAGACCGACCCGGCCGCCGCCGCGCGGGGGAGGTCACGGCAGCCGGGCAGCCGTCAGTCCGGGTGCCGCTTCAGAATCAACGAGGCGTTGGTCCCTCCGAAGCCGAACGAGTTGGTCATGGCCACCCGGATGGCCGCCTGGCGGGCGACCCCGGGAACGTAATCCAGGTCGCACTCGTCTGCGGGGTTCTCCAGGTTGATGGTCGGGGGCACGACCCCGCGCTGAAGCGCCAGCGCTGTAAAAACGGTTTCGATGCCGCCGGCGCCGCCCAGCAGATGGCCGGTCATCGACTTGGTGGAGCTGATCATGAGGGAGCGCGCGCTTTCGCCGAAAACGGTCTTGACCGCCCGGGTCTCGAACAGGTCGTTGAGCTGGGTGGAGGTCCCGTGGGCGTTGATGTAATCGATCGCGGCCGGCTCTAGTACGGCGTCCTGGAGGGCCGCCGCCATGCAGCGGGCCGCGCCCTCGCCGTCGGGGGGAGGCGATGTCATATGGTAGGCGTCGCCGCTCATGCCGTAGCCGATGATCTCGGCGTAGATCTTCGCCCCCCGCTCCAGCGCCGCCTCGAGGGTTTCCAGGATCAGGATACCCGAGCCCTCGCCGACAACGAAGCCGTCTCGGTCGCGGTCGAAAGGCCGGGAGGCCTTCTGGGGGTCGTCGTTGCGCGTGGAAAGCGCCTTCATGGCGTTGAAGCCGGCAATACAGGTGGGGGTGATGACGGATTCCACCCCGCCGGCGATCATCGCATCGGCGGCCCCGCGCTTGATGATATTGACCGCATCGCCGATGGCGTGCGCCCCTGCGGCGCAGGCGGTGGCCACCGAGGAATTGGGGCCTTTGGCGCCGAACTGGATTGAGATCATGCCGGGGGCCATGTTGCCGATGATCATGGGGATGTAAAACGGGCTGACCCGCCGCGGCCCCCGGGTTTCCAGTACCCGGTTGGTCCGCTCGAGCATCGCCAGCCCCCCCAGCCCGCAGCCGGTCAACACGCCGACCCGGTGGGCATTGGCGCGGTTGATCTTCAGGCCGGAGTCCTCCAGCGCCATGCGCGCTGCGGCGATGGAGTAGGAGATATGCGGCTCGAGCCGCTTGGCCTCCTTCTTGGGCAGAAAATCCTCGGGTTTGAAGCCCCGGACCTCGCCGGCAATCCGGGTTTCATACTCGGAGGCGTCGAAGCGGGTGATTTCCCCGATTCCGGACTTTCCGGCGCACAAGCCCTGCCATGTCTCTTCGACGCCGATCCCCAGCGGCGTAACGAGCCCCACACCTGTGATCACAACCCGCCTGTTCAAAGCGCTTCCTCCCCCGTCCCCATCATCCGCCTGATTCATCCCCTGCCGCGAACCAGCCGGGCCGGCCAATTTTTAAGGCCGGCTGGCATTCACCCGACCCCGATTCGAACTGGCGGCCCATTTCCTCACGAGTGGCTGGCGATGTAGTCCATGGCATCCTTGACGGTCGCCATCTTCTCGGCATCCTCGTCGGAGATCTCGACGTCGAACTCCTCCTCCATGGACATGATCAGCTCGACCAGGTCCAGCGAGTCGGCGCCCAGATCGTCCACAAACGAGGCCTCGGGAACAACTTCCGCAAGATCGACGCTCAATTTCTCGGATATGATTTTCTTCACCTTATCTTCAACTGACATGGCTTACCCCTCCTTGGAAAAAATAGTGTTTGCAAATGCGTGAAAACGTGAGCGGGCCGCGCCGGCCCGATTTTATACGTACATGCCGCCGCTGACGTGCAGCACCTGTCCGGTCAGGTAAGCCGCCCGCTCGGAGGCCAGAAATTCGACCACCGCGGCCACCTCCTCGGCCGTGCCGGGGCGCCCCAGCGGAATCTGGGCGACCATCGCGTCCCGGGCCTTTTCGCCCAGGGAGACGGTCATGTCGGTCTCGATGAACCCCGGGGCCACCGCATTGGCCGTGATCCCGCGGGAGGCCAGCTCCAGCGCGACCGCCTTGGTGAAGCCGATCAGCCCGGCCTTGGAGGCGACGTAATTGGCCTGACCGGGATTGCCGGTGACCGCCACCACCGAGGAGATGTTGATGATGCGGCCAAAGCGCTGCTTCATCATCGCCTTGGCGGCCAATTTGGTGCAGAGAAAGGCGCCTTTGAGATTGGTGTCCACCACCGCGTCCCAGTCTTCGGCCTTCATCCGAACCAGCAGGCCGTCGCGGGTGATGCCGGCGTTGTTGACCAGCACGTCGATTCGCCCGGTTTCGGCCAGCACCTGGTCGATGAAGGCCTTGACGCTGACTTCGTCGCTGACATCGGCCTGGATGCCGGTGGCCCGGCCCCCGGCCGCCGCCGCCAGCTGCTCCACCTCGCGGGCCGCTTCGGCCGCGGCGGCATAGTTGAAATACACCCGACAGGTGGGAACGGCGAAGACCCGGCAAACCGCCCGGCCGATGCCCCGGGAGCCCCCGGTGACCACCACGGTGCGCACGCTTGTTTCGCTCATGAGGATCGCTCGAAGATGAAATCCGCCACCCGGTCCATGTCGGCGATGACGGAAGATCCGCTCAGAATCAGCGTTTGATGGGACACCGCCTGAAGGAAGGCGTCGGCCTCGGCGGTGCTGAAGACCCCGGAGCCGACCACGATCTTGTTCAGGTTGACCGCCACCCGCTCGGCCACTTCGGCAGCGAAGATCCGCGCCATGTGGTGATATTTGGCCGCCTGGGGGTCGGCCTGGCGGGCGTGGGCGACGGCGCGGCGGGCCATGCTGGCGCCGATCTCCACGTGGGTCATCATGTCCGCCAGGGCGAACATCAGGTACTGTTGCTTGGTCAGGCGGTTTTCATGCACCAGGTCAATGGCGGCGTTGAGGACCGTGGCGGCCTGGGCCAGGGTCCGGCAGCCCGGGTCCTCGGGCCCGGCGTCGGCCAGGCGCGCCATTTCCGCGGCGATGTCACCGTAGAAGCCGCCCCTGGTTTTGCGGGAGGTCTTCCAGCGAAAGGTGCTGATGATGCTCTGCTGGATTTCGCTGGTGCCCTCGTAGATGCTGGTGATGCGGACGTCGCGCTTGATTTTCTCGACTTCGAACTCGCAGATGTAGCCGTATCCGCCAAGGGCCTGCATGGCGTGTTCGGCCGCGGTGTTGGCTGCTTCGGTGGTGAAGAGCTTGGAGATGGAGCCCTCCACCTGGAGGTCTTCGTCGCCGGAGTCCAGCCGCAGGGCCACCTCGTCCATGTAGGCCTCAGCCGCCGCCAGGCGCACCACGCTGGGAACGATCAGCTTGTGGGTGTAGCCTTGCTTTTCAGAAAGCGGCCCGCCGAACTGGATGCGCTCGGCGGCGTAGCGGATGGCGATTTCCATGGCCGCCTCACCGGCCCCCAGGGCCATGGCGGCCACCATCAGGCGGGTGTAGCCGAACACCCGGTTGGCCTGCTTCAGCCCCTGACCGGGAACCTCCCCGATCAGGTTTTCAACCGGCACGTAGACATCGGTGAAGGACAGCGGCGAGGTGTTGGATGCCCGAATGCCGTGTTTTTCCTCGCCCTTGCCCTGAACGAAGCCGGGGGTTCCGCGCTCGACGATAAAAAAGGAGGGGCCCTCCGGGGTTTTGGCCAGAACGGTGACAAAGTCCGCATAGCCCCCGGTGGAGATGAACTGCTTGGTGCCGTTTAAAGTGTAGCCGAGGACCTTGCCGTCCGCGTCGGTGACCGGGTCGGCCTTGGTTTTTAAGGCCGCCAGGTTGCTGCCGGCCCCGGGCTCGGTCACCGCATAGGCCACCAGGGTATCGCCCGAGGCGATCGCCCCCAGCCACTTCTCCTTCTGCTGGCGGGTGGCGCCGACGAAAATCGGGTCGGCCCCCAGCTGGATGGCAAAAAATGCCGTCCCCACGCCCAGGCAGATCCTGCCCAGCTCACGGGTGACGGCGCAGGTGTCGCGCGCCCCGCCGCCCATGCCGCCGTATGCTTCGGGCAGAAAAAGGAGTTGCAGGCCGATCTCGGGGCCCAGCATTTCGCGGATCTCGGCTTCGGGGAAGATCTCCTTTTTGTCGAACTCTAGGATCTTTTCCTTGGTCAGAAGCCGTTTGCGCAGCTGGCGAATGGTGTCCACCACCATTTGCCGGTCCTCGGGGTCCAATCCCCGGGGGGGCTTGGCGGCTTCGATCACGTCAGTCGTCATGGGTGGCACCCTTTTCGGTTTAATCTTAACGGTTCCGCAAAAAGTTTAATTTCTGCGTTGCGCTGCATCTCGAAGTCGCTGCGGCGTACAGGAGTACGCCGCACGCCACTGAAATTTGCGCGCCGTAACTTGAACTTTTTGCGAAACCGTCTGTTCTTTGAATTATCAATGGTTGTTTAATCTTCCTCGGTTTTCACAACGTCCCGCCCCTTGTAGACCCCGCATTCCGGGCAGACATGATGCGGCAGCTTGGCCTCGCCGCACTGGGGGCATTTGGTGATGGCAACCGCCGCCAGTTTTTTGTGGGCCCGGCGCATATCCCGCTTTGACTTAGAGGTTTTGTGCTTTGGTAAGGCCATGAGTCATCTCCTAACTATATGTTTTAATTTGCAATATTTAACCCTAAACCCCTTGCGGGAAAAGATGTTCTCTAGTAATTGAAATCATCCCGATTGTCAAGAACTTTCACAGGCGCCTTCCATTTTTGACATCTTGTAGTTGCCGGGGTTCTGTGCTATGGAGGCTTGCCGACGGCTGAAGACGGAACCGGTTACATCACAAGGCTTTGTAAATACAGACTATTTTTCAGCCCAAGCGAAAATCGGGGCCGGCCCGGCAACCCGCGGCGGTTTCGCACGGGCACATCCGCCGGCGCCTGCCGGGCACCCGCCGGGCTTGCCGCGGGCAACGTCGCCCGAATTTCTCATAACTCAAAGAAAAAAATTTAACTAGTTATTTTCCAGCGCCCCAAGGTGAGTCAAAATGAAGGAAATCGTCACCCGCTTTCCCCCCAGCCCCAGCGGTTACCTGCATGTCGGCGGGGCCCGGACCGCGTTGTTCAACTGGCTTTACGCCCGCCACATGGGCGGCCGCTTCGTTCTGCGGATCGAAGACACCGACGTCGCGCGTTCCACCCAGGCCTCGGTGGACGCAATTTTCGAGGCCCTGGCGTGGCTGGGCATCGACTGGGATGACGGCCCCTACTACCAGTCCCGGCGCCTGGCCATCTATCAGGAGCACATCCAGCGGCTGCTGGCAGCCGGCCACGCGTACTACTGCACCTGCCCGCCGGCGGCGGTGGAGGCCATGCGCCAGCGGGCCATGGCCAGCGGCGGCAAACCCCGCTATGACGGCACCTGCCGCGAAAAAGGGCTTTCCGGCGGGGAGGGCGCCGTGGTGCGCTTCAAGGTCCGCCTGGAGGGCACCACCGTGATCCCGGACGTGGTCAAGGGCGAGATCGTCTTCCAAAATTCGGAGCTGGACGATTTCATCATCCAGCGCAGCGACGGCACACCCACCTACAACCTGGCGGTGGTGGTGGACGACATCACCATGGGGGTCAACACGATCATCCGCGGCGACGACCACGTCAGCAACACCCCCAAACAGATCCTGCTCTTCCAGGCCTTCGGCTGCCCCCTGCCGACTTTCGGTCACGTGCCCATGGTCCTGGGCAAGGACAAGGCCCGGCTGAGCAAGCGCCACGGCGCCACGTCGGTGACCGCCTACCGGGACATGGGCTTTCTGCCCGAGGCCTTCCTGAACTATCTCGTCCGGCTGGGGTGGTCCTACGGCGACCAGGAGTTTTTCACCGTTGCGGAACTGGTGGAAAAGTTCTCCCTGGAGAACATCGGCCGCTCGGCGGGAGTCTTCGACTTCGAGAAGCTCCTGGCACTGAACGCCGACCACATCCAGGCCATGTCCCCCCGGCAGCTGGCGCCGCGCTTGATCCCCTTTTTGGCGGCCGAAGGGGTCGCCGCCGAGGAGGGTGCCTTTATCGAACAGGTCATCGCAACCCTCCAGCCCCGCAGCAAAACCCTGGTGGACATGGCCCGCGACGCCCGTTTCTACTACGCCCAGACCATCGTCTACGACGAACAGGCGGCCGCCAAATTCCTCACCCGGGATGCCCTGGAGCCCCTGGAGCGCCTGGCACAACAACTGGAAGGCCTTCCGGCCTTCACCCACGAAAGCCTGGAGGGCGCCTTTCAGGCCGTGATGGCCGCAACCGGCTTGAAGCTGGGCAAGATCGCCCAGCCCGTGCGGGTGGCCCTGACCGGGCGGACCGCCAGCCCCGGCATTTTCGAAATTACCGAGATCATCGGCAAGGACAAGGTCCTGGAGCGCCTGCGGGCCGCGACGGCCTTCATCCAGGGCCGCGCGGCGTGATGCCGGCGCCGGTCGGCCGGCGGTTTTTTTCTTGACGGCCGCTCGCGCTTTTTGATAAAAGACCCGGATAATCACTGAGGGATCGTCTAGTGGCAGGACGACGGGTTCTGGCCCCGTTAACCTAGGTTCGAATCCTAGTCCCTCAGCCAAAACAATGAAAAAGGAGCGTGGCCGCCGCCAACGCTCCTTTTTTTATTGCCCGTTTTCAGGCCTCCGGGGCGCGAGACTACCCCAGGGAGACGTCCAGGGTCATCATCACGGCAAACCCCACCATGGCCCCGACCGTCGAGACATCGGTGTTCTTGTCCAACTGGGACTCCGGTATCAGCTCCTCGATCACCACGAATATCATCGCGCCGGCGGCAAACGCCAGGGCGTACGGCAGAATCGGACGCATCAGGATGACCGCGGCGGCGCCCAGCACGCCGGCAATCGGCTCGACCACACCGGAGAGCTGACCGTACCAGAAGCTCTTGAGGCGCGATAGCCCCTCGCGCCGCAGGGGCACCGAGACCGCGGCACCTTCGGGAAAATTCTGGATGCCGATCCCCAGCGCCAGCGCCACCGCCCCGGCAAGAGTCGCCGACGGCAGGTCCGCCGCCAGGGCCCCGAAGGCCACCCCCACCGCCAGCCCCTCAGGAATGTTGTGCAGGGTGATCGCCAGCACCAGCAGAACGCTGCGCCGCCAGTGGGTCTGGATCCCCTCGGCCTCCTCGCGCGGCAATCCCAGGTGCAGGTGGGGCAGGATTTTGTCCACCAGCCACAGAAAGGCGCCGCCGGCCAGAAAGCCCAGCACTGCCGGTACCCACGCCGGCAGGGGCCCCTCTTCGGCCATCTCGATGGCGGGCGCCAGCAGCGACCAGAAGCTGGCGGCGATCATCACCCCCGCCGCAAACCCCAGCATGCCGTTCAGCATCCTGCGGTTGATGGTCCTGAAAAAAAACACCATCCCGGCGCCCAGGGCAGTCACAAACCAGGTGAAAAGGGTGGCCAAAAGGGCCTGTGTCACCGGGTTCAGCCCTGTAAACCACTGGAATAGCATGCTTCTGCTCCTGTCAAATCGAAATCATCGCCAAACTCCAAAAACCGCCCAAAAGCGGCGGCCCGCCGAGGCGGTCTGCCACCCATACACGGCAATCCGGCATCAGGCAAGCAAAAATCCGGCAGGGTGCAGCGGCCCAAACGACGGACGATTGCGGCCGGAGGCAAAAGCGCGCCGCAACTTCCCGTTGAGCGCCGGGCGGCACTGTGATAGAAATATTCTATTCGTTTTGGATCCGGCCGCCACACAATTCCCGGGGCTCCACAGCCACCCGGCCAGATGTCGCCGGGGCCCCATTTGCCCACACAGGAAGGCCCGCGATGAACCACACCGCGCTCTTTGCCCACCTGCCGCCGCGCCTGGCCGGCCTCGCCGACCTGGCCGAGAACCTCTGGTGGAGTTGGCACCCGGCGGCCCGCATGGTTTTCAAACGCCTCAACCGGCGGGCCTGGAAGGACAGCGGCCACAACCCCGACAAGCTCCTGCGCGAGCTCTCGGCCGAGGCCTTGACGGCCGCGGCCCAAAACCCGGACTACCGGCGCCACTACGATCTCACCCTGTCCCACTTCCGTCAAGGCATCCAGCCGCGGGCCTGCAGCCTGCTGAACAACGGGGCCGAACCCGGCCAGCCGGCCATCGCCTATTTTTCGGCCGAGTACGGCCTGCACCACTCGCTGCCCTTCTACGCCGGCGGCCTGGGCTTTCTGGCCGGGGATTTCATCAAGGAGTGCAGCGACCTGGCGGTGCCGCTGGTGGCAGTCGGGTTCATGTACCCCGAGGGCTACCTCTGCCAGCGCATCCGCGAGGACGGCTGGCAGGAAAACCGCGACGAACCCCTGGAGCGCGATGCCGCCTCCATCGCCCGGGTGCTGGACGCCGACGGCCGGCAGGTGGTGGTGCGCGTCCCCCTGGTGGAACCCCCCATCCACGTGGCCGTGTGGCAAATCGACGTCGGGCGGGTGCCCCTTTTCCTGATGGACACCGACATCGACCTCAACGACCCCTGGAACCGCGCGATCTCCGCGCGCCTCTACATCGGGGACCGCGAGCAGCGCCTGCGCCAGGAGATCGTTCTGGGCATCGGCGGCTCCAAGGTACTCGAAACCCTTGGCATCCGCCATTCGGTGCTGCACCTCAACGAGGGCCATGCGGCCTTCGCCCTGCTGGAGCGTATCCGCGAGAGAGTCGCCGCCGGGATGGGGTTCGCGGAGGCCTTGCGCCAGGTTCAGGCCACCTCGGTGTTCACGACCCACACACCGGTGCCGGCCGGCCACGACGTCTTTCCCTTCCCCCTGATGGAGAAGTACTTCAGCGCCTACTGGCCGGCCCTGAACCTGGAGCGCGACGCCTTCTTCCAGCTGGGGGTGCACCCGGAGGAACCCCGGGCCGGTTTCAACATGACGGCCTTCGCCCTGCGGGCCTCGGGCTACCGCAACGGGGTGAGCCGCAGGCACGGCGAAGTCGCCCGCCGGATGTGGCAGTGTCTGTGGCCGGAGCTGCGAACCGAGGAGGTGCCCATAAACCATGTCACCAACGGCGTGCACGTGCCCTCCTGGATCGAGCCCAAGCTGGAGTTGCTCTTCAACCGCTACCTGGGGCCAAACTGGCTGGAAGACCACGACAACCCCCTGCTCTGGGAGATGGTGGACGAAATCCCCGACGACGAACTGTGGCAGACCCACTACTGGCTCAAAATCAAGCTCATCAACGCCATCCGCGAACGCACGCGCCGGCGCTGGGCCGCGGACCACGTCAGCCCCTCGATGGCCATGGCCGGCGGGGTCCTGCTGGATCCCGCGGTGCTGACCTTAGGCTTCGCCCGCCGCTTTGCCACCTACAAGCGCGCCGATCTCCTCTTCAGCGACCCGGAGCGCCTGAAAGGCCTGCTCAACAACCGCTGGGAGCCGATTCAGGTTATCTTTGCCGGCAAGGCCCACCCGGCCGACGAACCGGGCAAACGCCTGCTGCAGCGGGTCTTCAATGCCGCCCGGGACCCCGCCATGGGCGGTCGGATCGCCTTTGTGGAAGACTACGACGAACAGTTTGCCCAGTACCTGGTGCACGGGGTGGACGTCTGGCTCAACACCCCCCTGCCGCCGCTTGAGGCCAGCGGCACCAGCGGGATGAAGGCGTCCCTGAACGGTGTCCCGCAGCTCAGCATCGGCGACGGCTGGTGGCTGGAGGGCTACGACGGGCAAAACGGCTGGATCTTCGGCGAGGATAGCGGGCCGGCGGAAGTCCGCAACCAAGCGGATGCCGAGAGCCTTTGCCGGCTGCTGACCGAAACGGTGATTCCCCTCTACTACCGGGTCGCCGACAGCGGTGTGCCCCACGACTGGGTCCGGGTGATGAAAGCCGCCATCAAGAGCAATGCCCCGCGTTTTTCCGCGCGCCGGATGGTCAAGGAGTATATCGATCAATTCTACGGCCGGGCGCTGCAGGACACCTGAAAGCGCCCGGCCAGACCGGCAGCGGCGCCCCGGGCGCCTCACCGCATGAAATTCATGTTGGGGCGTTTCGTGGGTGCGGGGTCGCCGGCAAAAAACCGGCGCAGGCCATCGGCCGCCGCCGCCAGGCAGTCGACGTTGAGCAGGTGCGCATAGAGCGTGTGGCCAAAGGGATAATTGGCGCAAAAATACTGCGCCCAGCGTTTGAAGCGCCGCAGGGCGCGCACCGGGTCGTAATGGCCCTCCAGCAGCCGGACCATTTCAAGCGCCGCATGCGCAAAGACCTCGGGCCCCGGCCGCAGGCCGTCGGCGATCTGGGCGAAAATCCAGGGCCGGGCAATCGCCATGCGGCCGATCATCACGCCGTCACAGCCCGTGGTGGCGATCATGCGGCGGCAGTCCTCGGCATCGAAGACGTTGCCGTTGCCGAAGACCGGGATGGCCACGGCCGCCTTGACCTGGCGGATGTAGTCCCACTTGGGCGGGCGCGCCCGGCGGTCCGGCGCCACCCGCGGGTGAAAGGTCAGGGCGTCGGCCCCGGCGTCTTCGAAGCGCCGGGCCATCTCCACGGCTGCCGCGGGGTTGTCCTGCCAGCCGGTGCGGTATTTGACGAAAACCGGGATCGAAACGGCCCGGCGCACGGCGGCGACGATGGCCGCGGCACGCGCCGGATGACGCAGCAGGGCGGCCCCGCAGTTCTGGCGGCAGATAGCGGAGACCGAGCACCCCAGGTTGATGTCCACGCCGAAAAAGCCCTCCCCGGCGACGCGCGCCGCCGCCGCCGCCATGACCTCGGGCTCGGCGCCGAAGATCTGGCAGACCAGGTGCGCCAGCTCCTGGGGCCGCCAGCGGAAAAAGGCCGATGCAGCCGGGCTCTCGCGGGGCAGCCGCTTGGCACTGCACATCTCGCTAAACAACAGGCCGTAGCCGCCGAAGCCCGAGAGCAGCTCGCGGAAGGCCACGTGCCCCAGGTAGGTCATGGGCGCCAGGGCCAGCCGGCCCAGGATTTGGCGGCCGCCCACCGTCAGCGGCTGATGCAGGAATTGACGCAAATCGGTTTCCATCGGTCTCCTTGTCGCCCCGCATGCGACGCCGCCGGGGGCGATTTTTCAAAGTTTATCAGGTCCCAGGGGAATTTCAACTGCCCGATTGCGGTTGAAAAATCCCGTCAACCCCATTATGGAACCCCCCATGACGCCAGAGCGCACAACCGCCCACAGGGCGCCCTTGGAAACCGAGGTCAAACTGGTGGTCTGCGCCCCGGCCCCCGGCCGGGTGGCCGCGGCGGTGGCGGACCTGACCCGCATCGGGGCTTACCGCCTGGCACCCGGCCGACCGCTTCAGATCATGGACCGCTATTTCGACACCCCCGACGGGGCGCTGGATCGCAGGGGCCTTGGGCTGCGGCTGCGCGACCAGGACGACCGCTGCCGGGTGACCCTCAAGGGCCCTTCCCGGAGCGAGCGACCCGGATTGACCCGGCGCATGGAGCTTGAGCTGTTCTGGGGGGCGAAAGGGCTGGCGGCGATCCTGGAAGCGCTTTCCGCCGAAGGCATCGCCTTGCTGCCGGGGGCCGCCCCCGGGAGGCACGAACCCGCGGCGGCCGTTCTCGCGCGCCACGGCCTCGCCCCGATCCAGGAGCGGGAAACCCTCCGCCAGCTCCGCGATGTTTTCGAGGCCGAAAGCAAATCAATCGTTCCACTGGCGGAAATGGCGATCGATGCGGTGGCCTATCGCTGGACCGCGGGCACGGTGGGCCACCATGAAATCGAGATCGAGGCTTGCCCGGGAACCGGGGCCACCCTTCTGCTGGCACTGGCCGGCCGCCTGCGGACCCGCTTCACCCCGTTTTTGCAGCCCTGGGCCTTCAGCAAGCTGGCCACCGGCCATGCCGTAGCCCACCTGATGGCCGCCGAGGGCGGCGCCGGCCTGGTGGACGACGCCCAGCATCTCCTGCCGCCGGCTTATGACCGACTGCGCCAGATGATGTCGACCGGCGTACCCCCACAGCGTTCCCACACGCCATGAGCGCCCCCAGCCCGCTTCCGACTGCCGCCGCCTACCCGGCCCAAGGGGCCGGACTGCGAACCCGGTTGGGGGTTGTCCTCTTTCTGACCGCCCTCTTCTACCTCAACTTCCTGGCGCGGATCCTGCCCGCCCCCCTGATGCCGGTCATCGAGACCGACCTCGGCATCGGCCACGGGGCAGCCGGGTCGCTCTTTCTGCTGATCTCAGCCGGCTACTTCGTGGCCCTGGCCGGCTCCGGTTTCATTTCGGCCCGAATCCGGCACCGCCGCACGGTGGCCCTTTCAGCCGGCCTGATGGGCCTCGCCCTGGTGGGCACCGCCTTGTGCCAGAGCCTCGCGGCGATCCGGGTGGGGCTGGTTCTGACGGGCTTCGCCGCCGGGCTCTACCTGCCCTCGGGGGTCGCCACGCTGACCACCCTGATCCACCCCCGCGACTGGGGCAAGGCCATTTCGGTGCACGAGCTGGCACCCAACCTAGCCTTTGCCACGGCGCCGCTGGTGGCCGAGCTGCTGCTGGCCTTTTTCAACTGGCGCACGGCCTTCGC
>JAJDNY010000133.1 GCA_022340425.1 Desulfobacteraceae bacterium
ATACCATGGTATTGTAAAGCTAAAGAAGCCGCGAGGCTGCGGCCATCAAATCCCTCGGCCGGGATCAGATCCCCCTGCCCGCCGGCAGCCATTCGCAACCCCGGGGACGCGGCCGACCCAAGGCCCGTTGTCCGGTCGGCCACCGGGGGTTTTCGGAAAACTTTTTTCCTGTTATGTTCCGATGAGTTAAGGCATCGCGCCGGGCGTCGGGGTGACCATCGTCCGGGCGGTGCCAGCCCACCGGGGGGGCGCTACTTTTATGACGACACCGGTTCAGGCCAACCATTTGCGGTGGGTGATCCGCTCCCAGTATTTCCTCTACTTCGGGGTGCTGGGCATTTACCTGCCCTTTTTCAATCTCTACTGCCATCGCATCGGCTTCAGCGGCATGCAGATCGGGACCCTATCGGCCCTGCGGTCGGTGGTTTGGGTGATCTTTCCGCTGGTCTGGGGCATTCTGGCGGACCGCTATGACTGCCGCCGGCCGATTTTCATTTTCTGCCAGTTTGCCGCTGCGGCCCTCTGGGGGCTGTATCTCTTCACCACCGATTTTCACCTCATGCTGGCCATCAGTGCGGGGCACGGAATCTTTTTTGCCCCGGTGATCTCCTTTCTGGAAGCCTTCACCATGGAAGTTCTCGGCGCCCGCAAGCAGGCCTACGGCAAGATCCGCGCCTGGGGCTCCATCAGCTTCATTCTGACGGTGCTGGTGCTGGGAAAGATCGTCGACCTTTTCACAATCCGCATCATCCTCTACCTGGTTTTGGCCGGTGCGCTGCTGCAGGCCCTGGCGGCCCTGCCGATGCCGGCCGGGGGCCGGCAGAAGCGGCTGACCCCCAGCATGCGCCCCGGCGTGGTGGCGCGTATGGAGGTGCTGGTTTTCCTTGCCAGCGCATTTCTGATGCTGGTCAGCCACGGCACCTACTACGGTTTTTTTTCCATTCATCTGGCCGACCTGGGCTTTGGCGCGGCGTTTATCGGCGCCGCCTGGGCGCTGGCGGCCAGCGCCGAGATCCTGGTGATGATCCGCTCCGACGTGCTGTTCAAACGCTTTTCCCTGAAAAGGGTCCTGCTCTTCTCCTTTGCCGTGACCGTCCTGCGCTGGCTGATGCTGGCCGCGTCGGATTCGGCGGCGCTGATCCTGACGGCCCAGGTCCTGCACGCCGTGACCTACGGCGCCTTCCACATGGCCAGCATTCTCTACATCGACCGTCTGATGCCGGAGAATGCCAAGACCCTCGGGCAGGCCCTCAACAACGCCGTGACCTACGGCCTGGGGATGATGGTCGGGTTTTTCGCCAACGGATTTTTTTATGAAAGCCTCGGGGCGCACGCGCTCTTCGCGGTGAGCGCCCTGACAGCCCTGAGCGGCGGCCTGGTCTTCGCCGCCGGTTGCCTGCGGCAGGGCACCGGTTCGCTGCCGGCGGAGTCCTGATCCCGGGGCTTTCGCGGTGCCGGCGGTTTACACCTCGGGGGCGCTGTGTTATTTTTTGCCATATTCAGTTGCAGCGCGGGCGGCAGTCCCGTCCGCGACCCCGTGGATACCCACGACGCGCGGAGGCGGCATGTCTTTCAAGGACAATCTTCTTCAAAAGATCGAAATTGACCAGCTCTACCACGAGGTGCTGCGTTCCATCGGGCCGCCGGACAGCCAGCGGCGCACCGACACGGCCACCATGCGCCGGCTGTTGGCGATCGGCGGTTTTGCATCGCGGCGGGAGCGGGACCTGGAGCTCTATTTCATCAAGACCGTCTCCGGCGATAATCAGGTCCTGGTGTTGGACAACGATCTTCCGATCTATCAAACCGAGGCCGAAGACGTCGCCCTGCGCAAGAGCCCGACCGTCAAGGAAATGCTCAATATCCGCAACGTCATCAAAATTCTCAACGACGCGGACGTGCTCGTCAGCAAAAAGGAGCGCTCGGCCGCCACCATCCGCCGCCGGTGCCTGAAGCAGCTGGATTTGCGTTTCAAGGCGGCCGATATTGAGGCGCTGGCGGCCGAGGGCCGGACCGCCCTGGAGCTGGGCGATACCGAAACGGTTTCCCAAAACCTGATGCTTTTTGCAGCCATTCTGGGGCTGCAGCCGCCCCCCAAGGCGCTTCAGGTCGGCCACTGCGAGGTCTGGAGCGCTGCGGCGACAACCGAAGAGGGCCGGCCGGCTTACGGCCCCCTGATCCTGTTCGATGCGGCCGAAAACCACCTGCAGCTCCTGGATCGTAAAATCCCGCCCGATGACCGCGAAGCGCTGGACCACTACCACCAGGTGGCGCTGGGCAAACAGCGGCCCACAGCCTCCGGCGAGGCCGTCTGGGCTTTTCTGCAGGACGCCGTTTTGGCCCGCGATAGCCGCGAGGTCGCCGTGGAGATGGGCTGATGCACTACGAAGGCCATATCATCCGGCCCCCCAGCGAGGCCAACAGCATCCTGCTGCAGGTCACCGTCGGCTGCTCGCACAACAAGTGCACCTTCTGCGGGGCATACAAGGGCGAGCGTTTCCGGATCAAACCGGACGCAGTCATTCTGGAGGACATCGCCTTCGCAGCAGCCCACTGCCGGCGCCAGCGGCGGGTGTTTCTCTGCGACGGCGACGCCCTGATCGTTCCCCAGCAAAGGCTTGTCCGCATCCTGGAGGAAATTCGGCGGCAGTTGCCGTGGGTCACCCGGGTGGGGGTTTACGCGAATGCCAAGAGTATCGGGCTCAAAACACCAGAAGCGCTCGCCGAACTGCGCGAGCTGGGGCTGGGCATCGCCTACATGGGCCTTGAAACCGGGGACGATGCGACCCTCAAGAGGATCCGCAAGGGGGTCACCGCCGCAACCATGATCCAGATGGGGCGCAAGATCCGCGCGGCCGGAATCAAGCTCTCGATCACGGTGCTGCTGGGTATCGCCGGGCGCGAGCGGTCCATGGAACACGCCCGGGAGACCGGGCGGGTCTTGAGCGCCATCGATCCCGAATATGTGGGCGCGCTGAGCCTGATGCTGATCCCCGGCACCCCGCTGCACGCCGATTTCACCGCAGGGAGCTTCCCGCTGCTCTCCCCGGCGGAGATGCTCCGGGAACTGGGCACCATGATCGCCCACACCACCCTCTCCCGCGGGCTCTTCCACGCCAACCATGCGTCCAACTACCTGCCCATCAAGGCCCGTCTGCCCCGGGACAAAGAGGCCACCCTGCAGCTGATCGACCGGGCGCTCTCCGGCGAGGTCGCCCTCAAGCCCGAATACCTGCGCGCCCTGTAACCCCGGCGAGAATCTCCGGCGCCCGCGGACCGCCAGGGGGTGCGCGGGCTTGGACGCGCCCTGGTGTCCCACCATCGGCAGCGCCCAAAATGGTTGCAACGGCCCCCAAAGCAGTGTACAGAGGCCTCCAACCGGCTGATCCCCCCTATTTTTCGACCCTTGCAGGAGGCCCCCAAATGAGCGCAGACCCATCGTCGCACCCGTGCACCCTTGAGGATATATGCATCAACACCATCCGCGGCCTTGCAATGGACGCCGTCCAAAAGGCCAACTCCGGCCACCCCGGAGCCCCCATGGGGCTGGCCACGGCGGGGTTCGTTCTCTGGCACCGTTTCCTGGTCCACAACCCCCGCAATCCGGCCTGGGCCAACCGCGACCGCTTCGTTCTCTCCGGCGGGCACGCCTCCATGCTGCTATACAGCTTGCTGTATCTCACGGGCTACGAGTTGACTTTGGAAGACCTGATGAACTTCCGCCAGTGGGGCGCCAAGACGCCCGGGCACCCCGAATACCGCCACACCCCCGGTGTGGAAACCACCACCGGCCCACTGGGCCAGGGGATCGCCAATGCCGTCGGCATGGCCATGGCCGAGCGCCATCTGGCCGCGCGCTTCAACCGCCCCGGGCATGCCGTGGTGGACCACCACACCTACGTGATGTGCGGCGACGGCGACCTGATGGAGGGACTGTCAGCCGAGGCGGCCTCGCTGGCCGGACATCTGGGCCTCGGCCGCCTGATCTGCCTGTATGACAACAACAGGATCTCCATCGAGGGCAGCACCGATCTGACCTTCACCGAGGACGTTCCCCGGCGCTTCGCGGCCATGGGCTGGCATGTCCAGGAGGTGGCCGACGGCAACGACCTCGACGCCATCACGGCCGCCATCACGGCGGGAAAGGCGGAGGAGGCCAGGCCCTCGCTGATCAGCATCCACACCGAGATCGCTTACGGCAGCCCCAACAAGCAGGGCTCGGCGGATGCCCACGGCGCGCCCCTGGGAGAGGCCGAGGTCTGCTTGACCAAGAAAAACCTGGGCTGCCCTGAAGACGCCCATTTCTGCGTTCCCGAAACGACCCTGGCGATCATGCGCGAGAGCGTGGCCCAGGGGGCGGCGGCCGAGGCCGAATGGCGGCGGCGCATGGATGCCTACCGCAGCGCACACCCCGACCTGGCCCGTGAACTGGAGGCGGCCTGGAGCGGTGTGCTGCCCGATGGCTGGCCGGCGGTTCTGCCGGTTTTTGACCCGGCCGACGGCCCGGTGGCCACCCGATCGGCCTCGGGGACGGTGCTAAACGCGCTGGCGGCCAAGATTCCCTGCCTGATGGGGGGGTCGGCGGACCTGGCGCCCTCCAACAAGACGATCATCAGCGGGGCCCCCGATTTTCAGAAAACCGCCTACCACGGCCGCAACATCCGCTTCGGTGTGCGCGAACACGCCATGGCCGCGGTGCTCTCCGGGATGGCCCTCCACGGCGGGATCCGCCCTTACGGGGGCACTTTTCTGGTCTTTGCCGACTACATGCGCCCCGCCATCCGCCTGGCGGCGCTGATGCAGCTGCCGGTGATCTACGTCTTCACCCACGACAGCATCGCCGTGGGCGAAGACGGTCCCACCCACCAGCCGGTGGAGCACCTGGCCAGCCTGCGGGTCATCCCGGGGCTGACGATCATCCGGCCGGCGGATGCCAACGAGACCGCCGCCGCCTGGCAGCAGGCGCTGGCCGCCGAGGGGCCGGTGGCCCTGATCCTGAGCCGCCAGAAGCTGCCGGTGTTGGACCGCGGGGTCTACCCGCCGCCGGCCGGGCTCTCCCGCGGGGGGTACGTGCTGGTGGACGGCGGGCAAGCGCCAGATGTGATCCTGATCGCCACCGGCGCCGAGGTGCACATCACCCTTGAGGCCCAAAAGAAGCTCGCTGAAGTGGGGGTGGCCGCGCGCGTGGTGAACCTGCCCAGCTGGGAGCTCTTCGAGCGGCAGGACGCGGCTTACCGGGAAAGCGTCCTGCCCCCGGCGGTGGCGGCGCGGGTGGCGGTCGAGGCCGGCGTTCCCATGGGCTGGGAGCGCTATGCCGGCTGCGGCGGCGCGGTGATCGGGATGACCTCTTTCGGGGCTTCGGCGCCGGGGGCCACCGTGCTGCAAAAATTCGGCTTCAGCGCCGAGAATATCGTCCAAAAAACCCTGGCGCTGCTCAAGCGCTAGTCCCACCTTTTGCGGGGCAGGATGCTGCCAAGGCCCGTCTTTCCGTTCTTCGGCGAGGCGGGCTTCTTTTTGCTCGCGCCAGCGCCCCGAACGTCGACCCCCCTGGTTTGTGGGCCGCCGGTCAGGTCGCGGCCAGGCGTTTCAGATAGGACAACCGCTCCCAGCTGAAGGGCGCTTTCTGGCAGGGGAGGATGGCGTTGTTGGTGAAGATCGGGTCGGCGGCCAGGTCATAGCGCGAGGAAGCCACCGCCGCCGGCCACATGGCGGTGTGGGGAATGGGGCTGTAGTAGGCCAGCACCGGCGTGATGCCGGCGGCCTTGACCGTTTCGATGGATCGCGCCACGGCGGCCAGCGGCTGTCCGGGCAGCCCGGCCAGGAGGTAGGCCCCGATCTGGCGGGCGTCGAATCCCGCCCGTTTCAGGCACCCGATCCCCCGCTGGAACTCGTGGGCCGTCACCTTGTGGTCCAGGGCGGCGCGCGCGTCAAAGGCGGTGGTCTCCAGCCCCAGGCGCAGGGTTTCAAAACCCGCCTGCATCATCAGTTCGGCGGTCGGGTCGTCGATTTCCCGGATGTGGACCGCGTTGGGGGTGTGAAAACGAACCGCCAAGCCGGCCCGGATCACCCCTTCCATGATCGGTCTGAAATGGGCGGAGCTGTTGGTCAGCAGAGCGTCGTCGTAAAACACGAATTCGCGCACCCCGAATGCATCGTGCCAGTGGCGGATCTCGGCCACCACCGCCGCCGGGCGGCGCTTGCGGCAGGCGCCCTGCAGGTAGCGCGCGGCGCAGTAAGCGCAGTCGAAGGGGCAGCCCCGGGAGGTGAGCAGACAGACATACGGCACCTGGCGCTGAAGGTCGAAGGCCGGGTAAGGGTAGGAGTCCAGCTGGTCGGGGTCGAACCGGCGCTCGGGGGTGAAACCGGTGAATTCGGCCACCAGGTCCAGCACCCGGCCCTCGCCGGGGCCGGTCAGCAGCCGGTCGGCGCCGCAGACCCGCGCGGCGTGCTGCGGGCAGAGGGTCGCGTAGATCCCGCCCAGAATGACGGTGACCTTTGGAAAGGCGGTTTTCAGGGCGGCGATGGTTTCCACCACGCCGGGGTACCAGTAGGTCATGGTGCCCGAGACCAGAATCAGGTCCGGGGGCGGCAGGGCCGCCAGGTCCTGCCGCAGCCACGCCGGCCGGATGCCGTAGCGCGAATACTGGCGCGGGATGTCCTCCAGGCCCGGCGGGTTGCCGAGCCGGGTTTTGGGGTAGGCCCCCCGGCCGTTGCGGGCCAGCGGGTCGGCGGGGGGGGCGCAGGGGTGGAAGCGGTCCAGGCAGTCGAGGTAGGACACGCGGCAGCCGTGCAGGCGCAAAATCGCCGCCAGGGTCAAGAGCCCCATGGGTTTGGCCCAGAAATCGAAGGCTGCGAAATCGTGGATCCAGGGGTTGACCAGCAGAATGCGTGGCGCTGCGGGGGTCAAGGGGGCTTTGGCGGAGGCGTCAATCGTCTTCGTCCAGCGCGGGAAAATAGGCCATGGAGGTTTTTTTCAGTTCGCGGCGGCTGAAAAGCAGGGTGTACTCCGCCACGCCGGCTGCGGCCGACATCCGGCGCGCGGCATTGCGGCAGGCGGCCTCGTCCCTGGCATGGATCATGGTGTAGAGATTGTAGGGCCACTGGGGGGTGGGGTTGCGGCGGTAGCAGTGGGAGACCTCGCCGAAGCCCGCCATTTGGTCGCCGACCGCATCGATCTGCTCCTCGTCCACCTGCCAGGCCACCATGGCGTTGGCTTCGAATCCGGACTTCTGGTGGCGCAGGGTGGCGCCGAAGCGGCGGATGACCCCCATCCGGCAAAGGCTTTCAAGGCGCTCCAGGAGCGCTTCCTCGGAGATCTCCAGGCTGCGGGCGATGTCCCGGTAGGGCCGGGCGGTGATCGGCAGGTCCCCCTGGATGGATGAGATGATCTTTTTGTCCAGTTCGGTCAGCATGGGGCGATTTAAGAATCTCGGGGTCGAAAAGTCAAGGAGGATTCACTTCGGTGGGCCCTTTTCGGGAAAGAGGCGGCGGATATCGGCCTCCGTCGCCTTGCAGACCCCGCGCTCGGTGATAAAGCCGGTTACCAGGCGTGCCGGGGTGACATCGAAGGCGTAGTTGGCCGCCGGGCTGGCCGCCGGCGGCACCAGCACCCGCTCCAGGCGGTCGCCCGCCAGCCCCTGGACGTAGCGCACCTCATCGGCGGGGCGCTCCTCGATGGGAATCTCGTCGACCCCGTCGCGCAGCTGCCAGTCGAAGGTGCTGGAGGGCAGCGCCACGTAGAACGGTATCCCGTTGTCCCGCGCCGCCAGGGCCTTGAGGTAGGTGCCGATCTTGTTGGCGACGTCGCCGGTGCAGGTGGTGCGGTCGGTGCCCACGATCACCATGTCCACCATGCCGTGCTGCATCAGGTGGCCACCGGCGTTGTCGGTGACGATGGTGTGGCGGACCCCCCGCTGGCCCAGCTCCCAGGCGGTCAGGCGCGACCCCTGGTTGAGCGGCCGGGTTTCATCCACCCACACGTGGACGTCGATCCCGGCCTCCGCGGCCAGGTAGATCGGGGCGGTGGCGGTGCCGTAATCCACGCATGCCAGCCAGCCGGCATTGCAATGGGTCAGGATGTTGACGGTTTGGCCGCCCCCCAAGGTCTGAATGGCGCGGATCAGGGGCAGCCCGGCTTCCCCGATGCGGCGGCAGTTCTCCAACTCCTCTTGCCAGATGACGTCGGCCGCCTGCCGGGCGGCGGCCAGGCGCGCGGCAGGCGAAACGGAGAGTGTGGCCCCGAGAACGCGCGCCACCGCCCAGGCGAGGTTGACGGCCGTCGGGCGGGCCTCTTTGAGGAGCTGCGCGGCTTGCCGGAGACTGTCGTCATCCGCTCCTGGGCCATTGCCGGCCCGGGCGGCCA
This sequence comes from Desulfobacteraceae bacterium, assembly GCA_022340425.1. Taxonomy (NCBI): domain Bacteria; kingdom Pseudomonadati; phylum Thermodesulfobacteriota; class Desulfobacteria; order Desulfobacterales; family Desulfobacteraceae; species Desulfobacteraceae bacterium. Next base: position 8,363 of record JAJDNY010000133.1, read on the forward strand.
GGAAAAGCCCATATGCGGCGGTGACCCCGATCAGCGGGGCGCCGCGCACGGACATTTCGCGGATGGCCTCCGCGGCATCGGCGACGGTCTCCAGTTCGACCAGGGCCAGCTGGTGGGGCAGCAGGCGCTGATCGATGATTCTGACCTTGTCGGTGAGGTCATCGCGCCAGATCGGGCGCAGTTTGGAGTGCTCGGTGGTCATGGGGGCGTCCTTGTGGGTTCAGGTTACGAAAAGGGGAACCGGCGCAAACCGGTTGACGTCGATCAGCCCCCGGTCGGTGATCTTCAGCTCGGGGATCACCGCCAGGGCCAGAAAGGACAGGGTCATAAAGGGGTCCCTAAGGGGTGTGCCGAGGTCCCATGCCGCCCGCAGCAGCCCGTCCAGGGCGGCTTTGACCCTCTCCACCGGCTCCGGCGACATCAGGCCGGCCACCGGCAGAGGCAATTGCGCCCGGACCCCGCGCCGGCCGACGGCGACCAGCCCCCCGCCGGTCGCCACCAGGGCCGCCAGTGCGGTCCGCATGGCGCCGTCATCGGCACCGACAACGATCAGGTTGTGGGCATCGTGGGCCACGCTGGCGGCCAGGGCCCCCCGTTTGAGCCCCAGGCCGCGGACAAAGCCGATGCCGGTGCGGGCGCTTCCCGTATAGCGCTCGACCACCGCGATCTTGAGCAGGTCGCGCCCGGGGTCGGCAACCGCGGCCCCGTCCCGGGCGGTGACCTCCAGGATCTCCTGCCGGGTGACGATCTGGTCGGGCACGATCACGATCACCCGCATCCGCTCGCCCTCAAGCGGGACCCGCAGGTCCACCCGCTCCAGGGGAACGTCCATGCGGGTGGGGAAAACCGCGGCGGCCGGCGCCGGGCGGGCCACGGTCATCCGGCCGTCGCGGGCGACCTCCACGCCGCGGACATAGACCGCCTCGATTCGCGGGCAGCCCAGATCGGAGAAGACCACCAGGTCGGCCTGTCGGCCGGGCGCGATGGCCCCTAAAGTTTTCAGGCCGAAGTACTCCGCCGGGTTGAGGGTCGCCATCTGGATGGCGGTCATGGGGTCGAGCCCCAGGCGGATGGCCTGGCGCACGATGCTGTCGATGTGGCCCTCGTCCAGCAGGTCGTGGGGGTGGCGGTCGTCCGTGCACCACATCATGCGGTGGGCGCTGTGGCGGTCCACCACCGGCAGCAGCGCGGCCAGATTGCGGGCGGCGCTGCCCTCGCGGATCATGATGTGCATCCCGGCGGCGAGTTTGGCGCGCGCCTCGGCCGCCGTGGCGCACTCATGGTCGCTGGCGATGCCCGCCGCGGCATAGGCGTTGAGGTCCAGCCCGGCCAGGCCGGGCGCGTGGCCGTCGGCCGGTTTGCGGTGGCTCCGGGCGATTTCGATTTTGCGCAAGACCTCCGGGTCGGCGTGCAGCACGCCGGGGAAGTTCATCATTTCCCCCAGGGCCACGACCCGCTCGTCTTCAAAATAAGGGGTCAGCTCGCGGGCGCCCAGGGCGGCCCCGGCGGTCTCCATCGGTGTCGCCGGTACGCAGGACGGGAGGGTGAAAAAAACGTTCAGGGGCTGGCCGGTGGACGCCCGCAGCATGGTGTCGATGCCCTCCGCGCCCAAGACGTTGGCGATCTCGTGGGGATCGGCGCACACCGTGGTGGTGCCGCAGGGCACCACCGCCCGGGCAAATTCGGCCACCACCGTCATGGCGCTTTCGATGTGCACGTGGGGGTCGATGAAGCCCGGGGCCAGGTAGCGGCCCCCCAGGTCGATGCGGCGGCGGCCCGTGTAGGGCCCGATCCCCAGGATCGTGCCGGCGCTCACGGCCAGGTCGCCGTTGACGATTTGACCGGAAAAGACATCGAGGATGCGGGCGTTTTCAAAGACCAGTTCGGCGGGTTGTTCCCCCCGGGCCGAGCGGATGATGTGGGCAAGTGTCATCGACGGGTCCTCAGCTGCCGTTGGAAGGGCGGATCTTGCGGGCGATGGCCGTCACCTGGCGGCGGATTTCGGCCAGATCGAGGCTTTGCAGCCGGCCATCGGCCACCAGGCGCCGCCCGGCCACGAGGACTTCCCGGACGTCGTCGCCGCGGGCGGCGTAGACCAGGTGCGAGGCCGGGTGGTAGAGGGGCACCAGGTGGGGCGCATCGGCGGCCAAGACGATGATGTCGGCGGCCTTGTCGATTTCAAGCGAGCCGGTGACCGTGCCGAGGCCGATGGCCTCGGCGCCGCGGATGGTGGCCATCTCGACCACGGTCCGGGCCGGGCAGGCCGTCGGGTCGCCGCTTTTAACCTTGTGGAGCTTGGCCGCGGTGTCCATCTCGTGCAGCAGGTCGAGGTCGTTGTTGCTGGCGCAGCCGTCGGTGCCCAGGCCCACGCTGATCCCGGCCGCCAGGAAGTCGGTGACCGGCGCAATCCCGCTGGCGAGCTTCATGTTGCTTTGCGGGTTGTGGGAGATTGCGGCCCCGCCGGCGGCGATGCGCGCGATGTCGCGGCCGTCGGCCCAGACGCAGTGCACCAGGAGGGTCCCCTGGCTCAGAAGGCCCAAGCGGTCCAGGAAGGCGATGGGCGAGAGGCCGTGGTTGGCGCGGCTTGCGTCGCACTCCTGGCGGGTTTCGGCGGCGTGGATCTGGAAGAGCGCGCCGTGTTCGGCGGCCAGCGCCTTGGCCGCGCGCAGCGTCTCGGGGCTGCAGGTGTAGGGCGAATGACAGAAGACCGCCGGGGTGATCAGCGGCGTCCGCGAGCGCCAGCGCACCAGGAAATCGCGGGCCGCGGTGATATTGTCCCCGGGGTCGGGAACGCCCGGGGCCGGGAAATCGATCACCCCCTGGCCCAGCACCGCCCGCATCCCCGCGTCCGCCACGGCCGCGGCCACCTGGTCCTCCAGGAAATAGCCGTCGCAGCAGGTGGTCGTGCCCGACAGGAGCATTTCGGCGCATGCCAGGCGGGCGCCCCAGCCCACCGTAGCAGGGGTGATATGCCGGCCCTCCGCCGGGAAGATATGGTCGTGCAGCCATGTCTCCAGGGGCAGGTCGTCGGCCAGGCCGCGGAAAAGGGTCATCGGCAGATGGGTGTGGGTGTTGACCAGTCCCGGCATGATGATGCCGCCGCGGGCGTCGATGCACGTTTCGGCCCGCGGTCGTGCGCCGTCCGGGTCGACCGGTCCCAGGGCGGCGACCCGGCCGCTGCGGATCCCCACATACCCCGGGGAAAAGATGTCAAAGGCCGGGTTGACGGTGAGCACGATGCCGTTGTGAACCAGGGTGTCGTAGGTCATGGGGCGGCTTTCAGTTCGCCATGGATCCGGCCCCGAGCCGGGCTGCGATCGCCCGGACCTCTGCGGTGACCCGTTCGAGATCCAGGCTCCGGAGTCCGCGGTTTTCCATGACCAGCCGCCCGTTGATGATCACCGTGTCCACGTCGCCGCCGCGGGCGGCGTAGACCAGGTGCGAGGCGGGGTTGTAGAGCGGGGTCAGGTGGGGCTTGCGGCAGTCGATGACGATCAGATCGGCCCGTTTGCCGGGCTCCAACGACCCGGTGATCGTCTCCAGGCCCAGGGCGCGGGCGCCGTTGATGGTGGCCATTTTCAGCACCTGCTCGGCCGGCAGGGCGGTGGGGTCCAGGGTGGCCACCTTGTGGAGTTTGGCGGCCGTGTCCATTTCCAGAAAGAGGTCCAGATCGTTGTTGCTGGCGCACCCGTCGGTGCCCAGGGCGACGCACAGGCCGGCAGCCAGGAGTGCCGGGACCGGGGCGATCCCCGAGGCGAGCTTCATGTTGCTTTCCGGGTTGTGGGCGATCTTGACATCCGCCGTCTGCAGGAGCGCGATGTCCTCGGGGGTCAGCTGGACGCAGTGGCAGGCCAGCAGGCGGGGCTCCAGGATGCCGAGCTGGGCCAGATGGCCCACCGGCGTGCGGCCGTGGCGCGACCTGATCCGGGCTACCTCGCCGGCGGTCTCCGCAAGGTGGGTGACCAGGGGCAGCTGGAGTTCGCGCGCCAGATCGGCTGACTGGCAGAGCAGCTCGGGGGCGCACAGGTAGGGCGAGTGGGGTTCCACGGCCACCCCGATCAGGGGATCGCCGGCCCAGCGGGCGGCCATGCGCCGGGTATAGGCCAACCCGTTTTCCGCACGGCCGTAATTGGGCGAGGGAAAGTCGAAGAGGACCTCGCCCACCACGGCCCGCAGGCCGGCTGCGTGGGCGGCGCGGGCCACGGCATCCGCGAACAGGTACATGTCGCAGAAGCAGGTGGTCCCCGAAAGGATCATTTCGGCGCAGCCCAGCAGGGCCCCCTGGTGGACGATCTCTTCGGTCAGGCGGGATTCGGCCGGGAAGATGTGGTCGTTTAGCCAGGTCATCAGGGGCAGGTCGTCGGCCAGCCCCCGGAAGCAGGTCATGGCGGCGTGGGTGTGGGTGTTGATCAGCCCGGGCATGATGATGCCGCCGTGGGCATCGATGATTTTTTTGGCCGGAATCGCGGCCAGGCGTTCGGCCGGCGCGACCGCCAGGATGCGATCGCCGGCAACCGCCACCGCCCCGTCATCGATCCGGGTGCCGGCGCCGTCCATGGTCAAAACGGTGCCGTGGGTGACCAGAATATCGACGCCAGGCGGCATGCGGATCCCTTTCTTGACAGCTCCGAAAAAAATCCAATTTCCGCGTTGCGCTGCATCTCGAAGTCGCTGCGGCGTACATAAGTACGCCTCACGCCGCTGAGATTTGCACGCCTTGAAATTGGCTTTTTTACGAAACTGTCTGGTTTTTGACTTATTACCGTTTCATCTTTCTTGGCGGCGCTTGGGCCGGAGGGCGACCTGCCCCGGCCTCAGGCGCCGGAGAGTTCGGCCGCGATCCCTGAAATGATGCGGCCCAATTGCGGCGCTGCCTTTTCGGCCACCGCCACAATCGCCTCGAAGCTGGCCGGGGCCGGGCGGTCCGGGTCGTTTAAGTTGGTGATGGTGGAAACCCCGAGCACCCGCATGCCTCCGTGAACCGCGGCGATGGTCTCCTGGACGGTGGACATGCCGACGGCATCGGCGCCGATGGTCCTGAGGAATCGGATTTCAGCCGGGGTTTCCAGCGAAGGCCCCTTGAGGCCGACGTAGACGCCTTGGGTCAGGGGAATGCCCGCCGCTTTCGCCACCCTGCGCGCGGCTGCGGCCAGCGCCGGATCGTACACCCGGCTCATGTCCGGAAATCGCAGCCCCCAGCGGTCGATATTGGGTCCCACCAGGGGGTTTTCGCCGGTCAGATTGATGTGATCGGCGATCAGCATCAGGTCGCCCGGATGAAAAGCGGGGTTCAGGCCCCCGGCGGCGTTGGACACGATCAGGGTGTCCACCCCCAGCGCCTGGAGCACGCGCACGGGAAAGGCCACCGCCAGCGGGCTGTGGCCCTCGTAGAGGTGAAAGCGGCCCTGAAGGGCGAGGGTGGGGGTTCCGGCCATGGTGCCGCACAGCAGGCGGCCATGGTGGCCCTGAACGGTGGTGGACGGAAAATGTGGGATCTGACGGTAAGGCAGCGTCGCGCTGACCGCCAGGTCGCCGATCACCCCGCCGAGGCCGGTCCCCGTCATCAGCCCCAGCCGGGGCGGGGCGTTTAGGCGCGCAGCGATGAACTTGGCGGCTTGCTGAACGTGACGCTGATAGGTTGCAAGCGGTTTACCCGTGGCTATCGGCACGCGGCGGCCTCCTGGGCGGTTGGTGTGGCGCGTTTGGAAAACCGGGGGGCATCATAGTTTAAGGCAGGCCGGCCGTCAACCCGCCGCCTGCGGCCTGCCCGGGGAGATCCCCAGGCCCCGGGTGCAGCCAAGCGCCGACGATTGACTTTTAACCGGGTTTGTGAAAGATTGCAATCTCACGATTTTGCAATGAATATCCGAATCTTGGGAAAGCGATCCGGTCCTGGGGCAGCTTTGGGCCGGAGTCGCCGCGGATCCCCCCAACGGCGGAATCACCGTGCCGTTTCGCCCCCATGGGGAAGGTGCCGTCGGAGTGCCATGAAAATATCTGAAATCAAAGAAATACTGAAGGCGGAAGTGCTGGCCGGTGAAGATCATCTGGACGACGTGGTTGTGGGCGGCGGGGGCGCCGATCTGATGGATGATGTTCTCGCGGCGGTTGCCAAGGGTGCCGTATTGCTGACCGGATTGAATTCGGATCAGGTTATCCGGACCGCCAAAATCGCCGGTGTGGGCGCCGTCGTTTTCGTCCGCGGCAAAAAACCGGACGACAGCCTGATCGCCCTTGCGCGCGAATTCCACCTGCCGCTGCTGCTCACACGCCACACGCTGTTCGTCTCCTGCGGGCGGCTTTACATGAACGGACTGCGGGGGCTGGACGGCTCCTGGTGACCCACGGCTTGCCGAGATGCGCAAAATCGACCGGCCCGCAAGTCTGCAATTGAAAAACAGCCGCATTTTTGCTAAGCGTTCTCACGCAGGGCGAATTCGGCAAAGGCGGAATTTGGATTTTTAAGGGAACTGTCAATCCTTGGCGGCCGCATCGGCCGCCGCGCAGACCGTCGCTTGGGCGGGCGGGCTCGCCCCGAGGCCCCGAGGGACCTGCGCGGGCGGACGCCGGCCATGCTGCAAAGGGGAGAATGCATTATGCTGTCAGCCTTGTTTATGATGGGTGGGCTTGGTCTTCTGGTGGGTGTGGGTCTGGCCGCTGCTTCCAAAATCTTTTACGTCTATGTGGATCCCAAAATTCTGGCGGTGGAAAGCACTCTCCCGGGCGCCAACTGCGGCGGCTGCGGCCTGCCGGGCTGCAGCGCCAACGCCGAGGCCATTGTGGCCGGCCGGGCAGCCCCCAACTCCTGCGTTGCGGCAGGCCCCGAGGTAGCCGAGGCGATCGCCGCCATCCTGGGGGTCTCCATTGAAGCCAAGGAGCCGGACATCGCGCGGCCCGGCTGCACTTACGGGGTTCAGGATGCCGACACCAAATACCTCTACGATGGTCTGAGCGACTGTCGGGCGGCGGCCCTGCTCAGCGGCGGGATGAAGGTCTGCACCGTCGGCTGCCTCGGGCTGGGCAGCTGCGCCAAGGCCTGCCCCTTCAATGCCATCACCATGGGGCCCGATGGGTTGCCGGTGGTGGATGAAGCCCGCTGCACGGGCTGCGGCACCTGTGAGCGGGTCTGCCCCAAGCATATCATCACCCTTTCGTCGGTCACCCGCCGCATCATGCGCGAATACACCACCGACGAGTGCACAACCCCCTGTCAGCGGGCCTGCCCCGCAGGCATCGACATCTGTGAATATATCCGGCAGATCACCTTGGGCGATTACCACCGGTCGGTTCAGGTGATCAAGGAGCGCAATCCCTTCCCCACCGTTATCGGCCGCATCTGCCCGCGCCCCTGCGAACAGGAGTGTCGGCGTGGGCTGGTGGATGAACCCGTGGCGATCAACTTTCTGAAGCGTTTTGTGGCGGACTACGAACGGGAAACCGGCACCCGCGTTCAGCCTTACAAGGCTCCGGCCACGGGGCGTAAAATCGCGGTGGTCGGAGGCGGCGTGGAAGGCCTGTCGGCCGCCTTCTTTGCCGCCCGGCTGGGCCACGAGACCACTGTTTTCGAGGCGACCGCCACCCTCGGCGGATTGCTGCGCACCGCCATTGCCCGCAATCGCCTGCCCCAGGACGTGCTCGACTGGGACATCCAAGGGGTCCTGGAGATGGGCGTGGCCGCCGAAACCGGCAAAACTTTGGGCAAGGATTTCAGCGTGGCGTCCCTTCTTCAGGATGGTTATGAAGCGGTGTTTCTGGCCGCCGGCGGGTGGGACAGCCGGCTGACCCGCCAGACCGGGGCCGCCGTCGAAAGGCCGGCTCCCGGCACCCATCTGCTGATCGATTTTCTGGAAGCCGAAACGGCCTTTCAGGACCAGCTGGCCAAAAAAGGGGATGTGGTGATCGTCGGCGGCGGGCCGGCCGGGCTGGAGGCCGCCCGTATCTGTCAAAAGGCCGGTGCCGGCAAGGTGAGCCTTCTGATCCGCGAAACCCGGGAAAACAGCCCCCTGGGCGACGCCGACCAAGAAGCGCTGGAAGGTGTCGAGGTCCTTTTCGCCACCGGCGTCACCCGTTTGATGGGCAAAGGCGATCAGCTCCAGGCCCTGGAACTGCTGAGCCTCGATTCTCGCAAGAAGTCCCGCATCGCAGCCAAGACCCTGCTGCTGGCGGCCGGGCGGTTTCCCCAGTTTATCTTCGCAGCGCCCCGGTCGGAGGACGGCCAGGAGGCCGCTGCCGGCAGCTGGGAGGCGATCGAGGCCCACAAACCCCCGGTTTCCGGGTCAACTGAGGGGCTGCTAGCCGCCGGCGACCCACCCTCGGATTTCAGTGCCGCCATCAAGGCCATCGGCGCCGGACGGCGCGGCGCGGCCGGCATTCACCAGCTGATGTATGGCATCGAGCCGGGGCTGCCCGAAAACGTGATCACGCCGGACGCCTATATCCAGAACGTCGACACGGTGCAAAACGTACCGACCGCCAGCCGCAAGGTAATGCCGTTGGCGCCTGAAGGTGCGGAACTTGAAAAGGGCTACGACAAGGCCCAGGCCATGGCCGAAGCCGGCCGTTGTCTGCAGTGCGGCCTGATATGCTACCACGGCTGCGGTGAGCAGGCCGTCCAGACGGAAAAACCGGTTTCGCAAGGGGCTGTGGCAGCCCATTAAGGTTTTGGCGGCCGGCCGCCACCCCGTAGGGCATGACGGGGGCGGCGGCCAATCGCCGGCAGGCTTTCATACCCGGCCTGATTGCAAGCTGATTGTTACGCTCACCGTACTACCGAGGACCAGTTTTGGCGACTGAAGAAGGATTCGTCATCAAGGTGGAATCGGCGACCACCGCCCGTGTTAAGACCAACAAGAAAAGCGCCTGCAAGGGCTGTGCTTCCCGGAATTCCTGCAACGCCATGGGAAACGAGATGGAGGTCGAAGCCCTGAATCCGGCCGGCGCCCAGGAGGGGGACCGGATCCTGCTGCGGATTGAAACCTCCTCCTTACTGAAAGCGACCTTTCTGCTCTATCTGTTTCCGATTATCTGCATGCTACTGGGTGCGGTTATCGGCCAGCGCACCGCACCGCTTTTGAAGTGGGACGTCTCGGCCCTCTCGGCCCTTCTGGGCTTTCTGTTTTTCTTCCTGTCGATTGCTTTCGTCAAGTTTAAGGGCAACCGGATGGCGGCCCAAAACGCCTATCGGCCGAAGATCGTCAAAATCCTGCGCCCCCTGAAACCGGAGCCGGACACCCTCGCCCAGACCGCCGGTGCCGGCGAGGTTTCCGCTTAGCCGGCCCCTTTTGACCGCGTGCCGCTGGCTGTGGTCGCCCTGAAATGCCCGGTCGTGATCCCGCTCCCCTGCCCTCAATGCGATTGCCGCCACCAGGAGGCGCTTTGAAGTGAAACGCCGCTGCCATTGGGCAGGCGACGACCCGCTGATGATCGCCTACCATGACACCGAGTGGGGCGTTGCGCTGCACGACGACACCCGGCTCTTTGAATTTCTGATCCTGGAAGGCGCCCAGGCCGGCCTCAGTTGGCGAACCATCCTGGGCAAGCGCGAAAACTACCGCCGCGCTTTCGACGGCTTCGATCCGGTCAAAGTGGCCGCTTACGGCCCTGAAAAAGTTTCGGCCCTTATGGCCGATGCCGGGCTGATCCGCAACCGGTTGAAAATTCTGGCCGCGCGCGACAATGCCCGTGCCTTTCAGGCGGTCCAGGCCCGCTTCGGAAGTTTTGACGCCTATATCTGGAGCTTTTCCGGCGGCCGACCGATAAAAAACACTTGGCGCGTGCCGGCCGAGGTTCCCGCCCGAACGCCCCTTTCGGCGGCCGTCAGCCGCGATTTGAAAACCCGGGGGTTCAAGTTTGTCGGGCCCACCATCTGCTACGCGTTCATGCAGGCGGTGGGGATGGTAAACGACCACACCGTGGACTGCTTTCGCCACCGCGAAATCGGGTGAGGCCCCCAAAACCCCAAAAAGGAGGCCGGCGCCTGCGGTGCCGGCCGTGGGGGACGATCGCCGTCAGGGCTGAGGCGGCTGGACTCTGCAACGTTCCGCCAGCGGGGTGAAAAATGGATTACTGCGTGACATCCTGTCAGCTCAAGCACGTCGGTTTCATCGCCACCCGCCTGGCGGGAACCGACGGGGTTTCCCTGGAGGCCGCCAAGTGGGCGCGCATCATGGAGCAGGAGGGCGCCACCTGCTTTTATTTAGCCGGTGAGCTGGCCTATGCGCCCGATCGCTCCTGCCTGGTGGCCGAGGCCCATTTCAAGCATCCCCTGATTCGCGACACCTACCGCGGCTGTTTCGGGGTCAACGTCCGGGGGCGCAGCATCACCCGCAAAATCCACGCGGTCAAAGGGCGTTTGAAGGACAGCATCTACCGCTTCGTGGATCGCTTTAAAATTGACTTCATCGTGGTGGAAAACGCCCTCACCATCCCCCTTAATCTACCTCTCGGCATCGCCCTGACCGAATTCATCTCCGAAACGGGCATGCCCACCATCGCCCACCACCACGATTTCTTTTGGGAACGCCAGCATTTCAAGACAACGGCCGCCTGGGAATACCTCAATATGGCCTTTCCCCCCCATCTGCCGACGATCCGCCACGTGGTGATCAACTCGTCGGCGGACAACCAGCTGAGCCTGCGGACCGGCATCTCGGGGACCATTATCCCCAATGTGATGGATTTCGCCACCCCTCCGCGGCCGCCCGACAGCTACGCCAGCGACGTTCGGCAGGCCCTGGGCGTCCGGGACGATGAACTCTTCATCCTGCAGCCCACCCGGGTGGTGAAACGCAAGGGCATCGAACACGCCATCGAGTTGGTGCACCGCCTGGGCCGCAAGGCCAAGCTGGTAATCTCGCATGCCTCTGGCGACGAAGGGCATGAATACGAGCTGCGCGTGCGGGAATATTCAAAAATGCTGGGGGTCGACACCGTTTTTGTGTCTGAAATCATCAACGAGTATCGCGGTCAAACCGCCGACGGCCGCAAGATCTACACCCTCGACGACATATACCCGCATGCGGATCTCGTGACCTATCCCTCCAATTACGAGGGCTTCGGCAACGCCTTTCTTGAGGCGGTTTATTTTTCGAAACCGATCGTGGTCAACACCTACTCCATCTATGCCCGGGACATCAAACCAAAGGGGTTCGCGGTGGTGGAAATCGACGGCTATGTGACCGAGGCCGCCGTCGCTGAATCCCTGCGGATCCTGGAAGACCCGGTTCTGCGGGAGAAAATGGTGCGCCAGAACTACGCCATCGCGACGCGCCATTTTTCCTTTGCCGTCCTTCATCGCAAGCTCAGCACGCTGATCCCGGATTGCCTCGACAGCCATTTTTGACGGTTCCGCCTAACGGTAATGGCGCACCAGCCGGTCGGGCGGGTCGCCCAGGAGGAAGCGGGTGACCAGCATCCAGTTGCGCAGGGTGCAGCGCACAATTCCCTCCCGGCGCCAGCGGCGCGCCGAGGTCGAAACCCGGCCGGGCAGGATCCGGATGCGGTGGCCGCCCCGCTTCACCCGGCGCATCAGTTCCACGTCCTCCATGATCGGGATCTCTGAAAAACCGCCGATGCGTTCAAAAAAGCGGCGGTCGAAAAAGAGCGCCTGGTCTCCGTAGGGAATGCGCGTCAGCCGGGTGCGTAGGTTGGCGGTGGTCTCGATCAATCGGAAAAGTAAGTGGGGCGAGGCGATGGCGAGACGAAAGGCCCCGCCGACGATGCTGGGCTGCCGGAGGGCGGCGGCCACCGACGCGAGGCCATCAGGCGGCAGGCGGGTATCGGCGTGCAGAAAAAGCAGGATCTCACCGGCCGCCATCGCCGCGCCGCGGTTCATCTGGGGGCCCCGGCCCCTGGGGGCGACCATTTTGATGACATCCGTGCGGTGGATGGCGGCGAGGGTCTCCGGAAAGGACCCGGCGTCCACCACAATGATCTCCAACCGCCCTGAAAAGGGCAGTTTAATCAGATGATCGATGGTGGGATTTATGGTATAGGCCTCTTCGAAGACCGGAATCACAACCGAAATCCTGCGCGCCCTCATGCAACCGCCCAAAGTACTGAAAAGAGCCCCATCAAAAAAATGACTCCCGACAACATTTTCTCTCCTTTGGCAGCGGCTGTCGCCGCCGGCAGCCGCAAGGGATGGCATGGCTTTCTCTGGATGCTGAAGATCCTGGTCCCGATTTCATTCGGCACCGCCTTGCTGGTTTACAGCGGCGTACTTCACCAGCTGGACTTTGTGCTGAAACCCCTGATGGGGGTACTGGGCCTTCCCGCCATGGCCGCCCTGCCGCTGGTGGCCGGACTGCTGACCGGAATTTACGGGGGCATCGCCGCCATTACGGTCCTGCCTTTCACCGCGGCCCAGATGACCCTGATCGCGATTTTCCTTCTGATCTCCCACAACATCGTTCAGGAGGCCATCATCCAGGGGAAATCCGGTCTCCACCCCCTCAAGGCCACCGCCTTCCGGCTGGTGGTCTCCTGCCTGACGGTGGTCCTCGTGTCCCGTTTGGTCGGCGGGGATGCGGTTGTGATCGGGCCCCAGGCCCAAGTCGTGACTGCCTCGGCTTCCTTCATGGAGATGATCGCCGCCTGGTGCCGTGAAACCGCGTGGCTGACGGTTAAAATTTTCCTGATCATCATGCCGCTCATGATCCTGCTGGAGGCCATGAAACGCTTCCACCTGATTCAGTACCTGGTGAAGCTCATGGGGCCCCTGTTGACGGTGATGGGGGTGGACCGCAGGGTCGGGCTGCTGTGGCTGACGGCGGCGATTTTCGGGCTTTCCTATGGGGCGGCGGTGATTGTGGAGGAGGCCCGGGAGGGCCAATTCTCGCCCGAGGAGCTCTCGCGCCTGCAGCTTTCCATCGGAGTCAATCACTCCATGATCGAGGATCCCGCTCTTTTTCTGCCGCTGGGCTTGAGCCCTTTCTGGCTGTGGGTGCCGCGCCTGGTGGCGGCCATCCTGGTGGTTCATCTTTACAATCTATGGCGTTATTTTCTTCGCCACCGCCTGAAGGCCGCCGCGGCCGCCATGGGGTCGCAGCCGCTGTCCAAATAGCATAAACCCCCGGATTAATGAAGGACGATCCCGCTGCGGACGCGGCTTGCGCTATTTGAAGGCGACTTTACAATCCCCCCCGGCTGTGTGATAGAATCCTCCCGTCCAAATCGACCGGCGATACCCTGCGCCCACCGTGGGCAGCGTTCCCAAACCACATTCCACCAGCCCTTGCGGGTGAGCACGTGTATGCTTGAAGCGCTCTGCATTCGGAACTTCGCCATCATCGACGATTTGCAGATCACCTTTCAGGACGGCCTGACGGTGCTCAGCGGCGAAACCGGCGCCGGGAAATCCATCATCATCAGTGCGGTCAACCTGCTTTTGGGCAGCCGTGCCAGCGGCAAGCTGATTCGCACCGGCGCCGAATGCGCCGAATTGCAAGCCCTTTTCCGGATTCCCTCGGGCGCTGCACTGGCCGCGATGATGGCGGCGGCGGACTGCGCCGAGGGGGACGCCTTGGTGGTCCGACGGCTGATCTCGCGCAACGAGCGCCACCGGGTCTACCTCAACGACCGCCTGTCGACGATGCAGGCCCTCGCTGCGGCAACCGCAAATCTGGCCAGCATATCCGGCCAGCACGCCCACCAGGGGCTGCTCAACGAGGATCAGCATCTGCTGATCCTGGATCGCTTCGGCGGCCATCTGCCCCTGCGGGAGGAGCTTGGGGCGCGCTATCGGGCCCTTTTACCCCTGATCCAGGAGCTTAAATCCCTGAACGCCCAAAAAGACCGCCAGACGGAGCGCCTGGAACTGCTGCGATTTCAACACAAGGAAATTCTGGACGCCGACATCCAGCCCGCCGAAGATGCGCGGCTCGCCCAGGAGCAGCTGCGCCTGCGCAGCGCCGAGACTCTCTTTCGCACCGCCCAGGAGAGCATCGATGCCCTTTACGCCGCCCAAGGGGCCGTGGTGGAACGCCTGGCGGAAGTTCAGAAAAGCCTGGAAAAAGCCAGCGGCCTCGATACGGGACTTGTGCCTGTCGCCCGGCGGCTGGCGGAAACCGGCTACCAGCTGGAGGATATGGTCGATGAGCTGCGCCGCTACCGCGACGCGCTGAGCATGGACGAGCGGCGCCTGGAGGCGGTTGAGGCGCGCCTGGACCTGTTGCGCGCTTTGAATCGCAAATACGGCGGCAGCCTGGCGGCGGTGGCCGAACGGTGCGCCGCCATCGAAGGGGAACTGGCCCAGATCGGCGATCTGGATAGCAGAATGGCCGCGGTCCAGCGGCAGATCGCGGCCCAGCATGCCCGACTGGCCGACCACTGCCGCAGGCTTTCAGCGAAAAGGGAAAGTTCGGCCAGACGCCTGGGACAAAAGGTGGAAAGCGAGCTGGCATCACTGAATATGGCCCGGACCCGTTTCGAGGTGCTGCTGGAGGCCCTTCCGGCAGACCCCCAGTCCGACCCTTTCCTGACGGTGGAGGGCTTCGCGGTTGGGGAAACCGGTTTCGATCGGGCCTGTTTCATGATCGCCCCCAACGTCGGCGAGGAGCTCAAACCGCTTGCCGCGATTGCCTCGGGCGGCGAACTCTCCCGCGTGGTGCTGGCCCTCAAGGCGATCCTGGCGCAGTCCGATGCGGTCGCCACGATCATCTTCGACGAGGTCGATGCCGGCATCGGTGGCGGAGTCGCGGAAATGGTGGGGCAAAAGCTGGCCGCCCTGGCGCGCTACCACCAGGTTATCTGCATCACCCATCTGCCCCAGATCGCGCGGTTTGCCGACCACCACTATCGTATTTCCAAACACGTCGCTGGGGGCCGGACCCACACGCGGATCGCGCCGCTCACGGCCGAGGCGCGGGTGCAGGAAATCGCCCGGATGCTGGGGGGCGCCACCATCACCCCCAAAACCCTGGCGCACGCCCGCGAGATGCTTCACGGGCGCCTGTAGGCGGGACCTCGCAGCGACCGGCGGCCGCTTGACAAGCCCACTGCGGGATATTACAACCCGTGGCATATTTTTTTTTCCAGGGCCAAACGGAGGAAACCCATGCCCCTTTACGAATTCAAGTGCCAGGAATGCAGCCAAATATTCGAGCTTCTGGTCATGAACCGGGAACAAGACGTCGAAATGAAGTGCCCTCATTGCGGCTCCGAGGCCTTTGAACGCGTTCTCAGCACCACCCATTACGCCATGGGCGGCGGCGGCGCTTCGGCGACCGGCGACCGGCCTTCGGTTCAGACGCGTACCTGCTCCAGCGGCTCCTGCACCACCTACGATATTCCCGGTCCGGCCTGAGCCGGGCCGGCCGCGGCCGCAGGGTGATGCCATGGCGACCCGCCAGCCGGTTTACATCAACACCTACAAGCAGGGGGCGCTGAAGGCCAAGGTCAGGGCGGCCTGGAAAAAAATGCGCTCCTGCACCCTCTGTCCGCGGCGCTGCAAGGTCGACCGGTTGGCTGGGCAGACCGGGATCTGCAGAACCGGGCGGGTGGCCGTTGTGGCCAGCTTCGGCCCCCACTATGGCGAGGAGGCGCCGCTGGTAGGGCGCTACGGGTCAGGCACGATTTTTTTCAGTGGCTGCAGCCTGCTGTGCAGCTTCTGCCAGAATTTCGATATCAGCCGCGGGCAAGCGGGGGACCCCGCCAGCGTGGCCCAGCTGGCCGCCATGATGCTGGCCCTGCAGCAGGAGGGGTGCCACAATATCAATTTCGTCACCCCGTCCCACGTGGTTCCCCAAATTCTGGCGGCGGTGGCAGCGGCCGTTCCCAAGGGCCTCAGGATCCCGCTGATATACAACACCAGCGGCTATGACCGGGTGCAAACCCTGGAGTTGTTGGACGGGGTCGTCGATATCTATATGCCGGACTTCAAGTTTTGGGACCCCGAGGTGGCGCACGCCGTCTGCCGCGCCAGGGATTACCCGGCAGTTGCACGCGCGGCGTTGAAGGAAATGCATCGCCAGGTGGGCGAGCTGCGGATGGATTCCGATGGCCTGGCCTACCGGGGGGTGCTGGTGCGGCATCTGGTGATGCCCCACGGCCTGGCCGGTACCCCCGCGGTCATGGCCTTTATTGCCGGGGAAATATCCCCTGCCACGTACCTCAACATCATGACCCAATATCGGCCCTGCGGCCGGGCGTTCGAGGACCCGTTGCTGGCGGACATGCCGACCCGTGCCGATTTCGCGCACGCCTTCGAAGCCGCCCGATCGGCCGGCTTGACCAGGCTGGACAGGCCCCGCCGGGTATGGGGTCTTTTCTGACGGCGAGCGGTCGAACCGGGCCTGCCATAGCCCCCGGTGTTGAAACTCCGAGCGAATCTCATGACGCGCCACACCTACGCCATCGGCGACATCCACGGCTGTGCCGACAAACTGCGCGGCTTGATCGATCAACTGGACATCGACCCCCAGCGGGACCAGCTGGTTTTTGTTGGAGACTATATCGATCGGGGGCCCGCCTCCTTTGAGGTCGTGGAATACCTGCTGGGGCTGAAAACCACGCTTCAGGATGTGGTTTTTCTGAAGGGCAACCATGAACAGATGTTGGAAGATTACCTCGCCGGACCCGATAAGCTGACCTTTCTGATAAACGGCGGTCAAGCCACCCTGGACAGCTATCTGCGTCACCGCCAAACCCCCCGGGCGCCTGTGATTCCCCCGCGGCATCAGGCCTTTTTCAAGGGCCTGCGGCTGTTCCATGAAACCGAAAACCACATTTTCGTGCATGCCGGCCTGAAGCCCAAGGTGCCCCTGGACCGGCAGGACCCCCGCGACCTGCTCTGGATTCGGTCTCGCTTCATCTATTCGGAAGCCGATTTCGGCAAGCCGGTTGTTTTCGGGCATACCCCGTTTCCCGAGCCCCTGGTGCAGGCCAACAAGATCGGGATCGACACCGGCGCCGTCTACGGCCACCAACTGACTTGTGTAAAACTGCCGGATCTGGTCTTTTTTCAATCGGCATAACCGGCGCTGATTTCCGGATGGGAAAATTAATGAAACGGTAAAAAGTAAAAATTCAGACGGTTTCGAAAAAAGGCCAAGTCCAAGGCGCGCAAATCTCGAGGAGTGAGGCGTGCTGCTGCACGCCGCAGCGACTTCGAGATGCAGCGCAACGCAGAAATTGGCCTTTTTGCGGAACCGTCAAAATTGGTGCCGCCAATCAAGGAGAGCGTTATGGTGATGCGTGTTCTTCAAAAACGGAAAACGGTTTTCGAGAAATGGACCGCCGGGGTTTGCCCGGTGTTGCCGGTTCTCTTGCTTTTAAGCCTTCTGCCGGCCACGGCGCTGGCCGAGCGTCTCAGTGTGGCGGTACCCATTGCCAACGTTCGGTCGGGACCCGGCGGCGATCACCAGCTGCTGTGGAAAGTGGAAAAATATCACCCGCTGGAGATTGTTAAAAAATCGGGATCCTGGTATCAGTTCAAGGATTTCGAAGGCGACAGGGGCTGGATCAGTGCGCCGCTGCTGGCGAAAGTGCCGGCAGTGATAACCAAAGCCGATAACTGCAATATCCGTTCAGGTCCCGGGACCCAGTACGATGTGGTCTTTGTCGTCGACCGCGGGATTCCCTTCAAGGTTCTGGACAAAAAGGATAAGTGGCTTCAAATCCAGCACGCCGACGGTGATAAAGGCTGGATCCACGACAATTTGGTTTGGTGAGTCTCCCCCGGCTGGGGGATCTGAGAGAAATTTGCCCAATTTGGAGGTGGCATGGCCAAGAAGAAAAAAATCAGCCGCAAGGAACTCCTCAGCCAGCAGGACGAGTTTTTGACCTATTCAGCCAAACTGCTGCAATACGCGGCCCGGCATAAAAAACCGTTGGCAGTCGCTTTAGGGGTCGTGTTGGCGGTGGGGATCGCGGTCAGCGGCTACCAATTTTTTTCGGCCCAGAATGAGAAAAAGGCCTCCTCCCGGTCGGCGCAGCTATTCGAGCGCTACGAAACCCTGGCCTCCGAAAAGTCCGCCGTGGAAGCCTACCGGGCCGTCGAAAAGGATTTCCAGGCGCTTATCAGCGATTTCCCCCGCACCCAGGCCGCCAGACGCGCCGCCGTGACCCTGGCCAACATCGGTTACCGGGCCGGCGATTACGACGACGCGATGGCGCTTTACCGCCAAAACATCAACGCCTTCGAAAATGATCCGGCCATCCAAGGCCTCATTTTGAGCAGCCTGGCCTATTGCCAGGAGGCGAAAAAAGAATATGCCGGCGCAGCCCGGGATTTCGATCAGGTCGTTCAGGGAGACCGTTTTCTAATGAAAGATGACGCCCTTTTCGGCCTGGCGCGGGTTTATGACGGGATGGGGGAAAAAGAAAAGCGGCTGGCGGTGCTGGACCGGCTTGTTGCCGACCACGAGGATTCGATTTACCATGCTTTGGCGCGCGAAGCGGCTGCCGGCCTGAAGTGAGGGGGGGCTGAAACGATCCCGCGGGCGCGATGCCCCGCCGTTGCGCCGGGCGCGGCCCGGTGCCGGCCGGTTACTCTTTCGACTTGACCTCCAATCCCAGTTTTTTGATTTTCATATTCAATCCGCTCTTGCCGATCCCCAGCAATTCCGCCGCATGGGCCTGAACGTTGTGGGTTGTTTTCAGCGCCCGCAGAATCATCTTCTTCTCGACTATCGTCAGGGTTTCGTTGAGTTTGGAATTGGCCGGGATGCCGTCCAGGTAAATGGTGGTGGTCAAGTTGTCTTTGAAGTCCTGGGGCAGATCGGCTTCGCGAATGACGTCATTAGGACACAAGATCATCGCCCGCTCGATCACGTTCTCTAGCTGGCGCACGTTGCCCGGCCAACTGTAGTCATAAAAGAGCCGCTCCACTTCGGGATCCAACCCCTTGATGGGGACGTCGGCCTTGCGTTCGCCGGCGTACTTGTCAATGAAGTGCGCCACCAGAAGCCGGAGATCCTCCTGGCGTTTGCGCAGCGGGGGCAGGGCGATGTGGACAACATTGAGACGGTAAAAGAGGTCCTCGCGAAAACGCCCGGCTTTGACCTCCTTTTCCAGCTCCTTGTTGGTTGCAGCGATCAGGCGAATATCCACCACAACCGGCTTGACGCCCCCCACCCGTTCAAAAACCTTTTCCTGCAGGACCCGGAGCAGTTTGACCTGTAAATTCGGGGAAAGTTCTCCAATTTCATCCAAGAAAAGAGTGCCTGTATCGGCCAGCTCAAAACGCCCCTTCTTCATTGAAACCGCGCCGGTAAAGGCCCCTTTCTCGTGGCCGAAGAGCTCGCTTTCCATGAGGCTTTCGGTCAGGGCCGAGCAGTTGACCGCAATAAAAGGCTTTTTGGCGCGGGGGCTGTTGTAGTGGATCGATTTGGCCACCAGCTCCTTGCCGGTCCCGCTTTCGCCTTCGATCAGGACGGTTGCCGTGGCCTGGGCCACCTTTTGGATCAACTGGAAAACATCCCGCATCGCCTTGCTTTTGCCGATGATGTTGCCGAAGCGGTACTGGGACTCAAAAGCGCTCCGGAGATGGCGGTTTTCCTTTATCACCCGGTACATGGCGACGGCCTTTTTCACATGCAGCACCATGCGCTCGTTGTCAAAGGGTTTCTGAAGGTAGGTGTAGGCGCCCTTCTGCATGGCCTCCACCGCTTTTTCCACCGTGCCGTGGGCCGTCATCATGATCACCGGCAGGTCGGCATCGATCGCCTTGATCCGCTCCAGCAGCTCGATCCCATCCATCGTGGGCATTTTCATGTCCGTCAGCACCAGGTCCACATCCGAGTTTTCCAGCGTGGACAGCGCTTTCTCCGCACTGCCGGCCGTCAGGGTTTCAAAGCCCTCCTCCCCCAAGACGGTGCTGAGAATGGTCAGGTAATTTTTTTCATCATCAACGATCAGAATGGTTTCCATCAGCGAACCACCTGTTGTCGGTTGGTTGTTGGCGTTGCCGTCTCAAGGGTCGGCGCGGGTATCCGATGGGCGCAAGGCTGGTTTTTGGGGGGCGGCTTCACTCCGGCCCCAGGGGCAGGGCCACCGTGACCCGCGTGCCGCCCTCCGGCCGATTGCCGATCCGGATATGGCCGTCGTGAGATTCGATGATGTTCTTGACGATCCCCAAACCCAGGCCGGTGCCCATTTCCTTGGTGGTGAAAAACGGGTTCCAGATCTTTTCCTTGACCTCCTCCGCAATGCCCGTGCCGCTGTCGTCGAAATGCAGCAGCGCCTGTTGGCGGTCCATTTCGGTTGTGATTTGCAGCCGACCGCCATCGGGCATGGCCTGCATCGCGTTGATCAGGATGTTGAGAAAGGCCTGGTAGAGCATGTCGGCGTCTGCGAGGATCGCGGCCAGACGCGGGTCATAGCGTTTCTCCACCGCATAGCCCTTCTCTTTCAGCTGCGCGTCCAGAAACGTCAGGTTTTTCTCGATGATGTCCTCCACCCGGCATGACTCCCTTTTGGGGTCCTTGGGCTTGGCGTAGTTGAGAAAGTCGGTGATGATATCGTTCAGCCTGCCGGCTTCTTCGACGATGATGTGCGGAATCCGGTTTTCGGGGTCGAGCTGCGCCATTTTTTTCTGCAGATGTTCGGCGGAGCTTTGAATAATTCCCAGGGGATTTCGTATTTCATGGGAAATGCCGGCCGTCAATTTGCCCAGCGAGGAGAGATGCTCCGCCCGGCTCAGTTCCTCCTTCAAGCGCAGGCGTTCCCGGGATCGGCTTTCGATGATGGCCTCGCCCCGCTTGACGACAAAAAGCAGCGAGAGAAAAAGAACGCCCATCACCACCGCCGAGGAAACAATAACGCCCATCTGGAACCTGAAAAAGGTCCGGTACTCGTCGGAAAGGTCCTGAACGATCTCAACCACCCCCAGGACCGGCCCTGAAATTCGGGAGAGAGGTTTTTCGGCCCGCAGCGCGGCAAAGGTGATGATCTTGCTCTCTTTGGGAATTCCAAGGAAAATTTCCAGGAAATTCCCACGCTGCACCAGCCGGGAGGTGGGGCGGCCCTCCAGGGCATAGCGGTACTCCGGTCCTCCCAGGTCCTTTTTACCGATCAGATCCTTGTCGTAACTATAGGCGACGATATTGTTTTTGTCAAAAATATTAACGCTTTCCACCTTAAAGCTGTGAAAGGTGCTGCGCACGACCTTGTCCATCCGATCAAACTGCTCGGGGTTTCGCAGTTGGATTTTGCCGTATTTGAGGGCCACCGGAATCACAAATTGCAAAAAGACCTGATGGTTGAGGTTTTCCACCAGTGCGAGGGCATAGTCTTCGCTCTTTTGGCGTTGATTGGCGCGCGCCCAGTGGGTGTTCAAGGCCGCCAAAACAAGCGTTCCGAGGAAAATCGCGATCAGACTGGAAAAGGTGAAGTATTTGACTAGCCTGAACGGTTTGGTTTTTTCTTCAGAGGACGGGGATTTCAGAACCTTCCCATGTCGTTTTGGATTGTGTGCAAGAGGCTTTCATCTAAGAACTTTTGATAGTCAAAGGCAAGTGAATTTTGAGGCCCGACACGGTTCCGGGCGCGGACGTGCGGTTTTCAGCCTGGAGGGCCCGCCGCCGCGGGCGTTGGAAACGCGTCGCACCCCAAAGCACCGCCATTCGGCCGCCCCATCCGGCGCGGAAATGGTATTTGCCACATCATGTGGTGCGGCCAGGCGATCCGCTCTGCCACATGTAGCGGCGCAGGTCCTTCCGGGTCTTGATTTTGCGGATGCTAACTAGCTGGGAAAGTTATGTTAAAGTTTGCCAAAGGCGTCTCCGATAACCTTAGTACCAGAAACAATCCGCTATCTTTGGCCGCGATTTTACGGGCAACGACAACGGCAGGCACCGGCGCATTAAAGCGCGCGACGTTTTCCTTTCAGCCTTGGCGCGCGAGGCTGTTTTAATCAATTCACGCCCTGGAACGCAAAGAATGCAAGAAACAGAAAACCTCGAAGCGGGCAAAAATTGTCTTAAGGAAATCCGCGAATCCCTCCTGATGAGTAAGTCCGAACTTGCCCGAACCGCCCATGTTTCACCGATCACCATCAGCCGTATTGAAAAAGGTATGGCCTGTAGAATGGAGACCAAGCGAAAAATCATCCTGGCACTGGGTTTCAAACTCAAAGACAAAGACAAAATTTTTAGCGATTAAAAGAGAATACTATGTTTTTCGGGAAAAAAGATCAACTTGTCGGCCTGGACATCGGCTCGAGATCCATCAAGGTAGCCGAGTTGGCGGAAACCAAAAAAGGTCCCAGTTTGAAAAAGTTCGGACTGATCGACCTCGCCCCGGGAGCCATTGAGGAAGGCCTCGTGCGGGACCCCAAAGCCGTTGCGGACAGCATTCGGGAGCTTTTCAAACTCTACAATGTCAGCGAACAGAATGTTGCCATATCCATCGGTGGCTACTCCGTAATCGTCAAAAAAATCTTTGTGCCCTCCATGACGGAGGAAAAGCTCCAGGAGACGATCCACCTTGAGGCCGAACAGTACATTCCCTTCGATATCAGCGATGTCAATCTCGATTTCCAGATTATCGGGGAAAGTGAACACAACGCCAACCAGATGGCCGTGCTGCTGGTCGCCGCCAAGAAGGAAATGATCAACGACTACGTTCAGCTGGTTCAAATGGCCGGCCTGAACCCTTGCACCATCGACATCGATGCCTTCGCGCTGCAAAACATTTTCGAGATCAATCATCAGGACAATCCGGACAACGTGGCCCTGATCGATATTGGCGCAAGCAAGACCTCCTTGAATATCCTGAAAGGCAAGACCTCCGTTTTCATGCGGGATGTTTCCCTGGGATGTGCCCAGATCAATCAAAAAATGGTGTCGCTTTTGGGGTGCTCTTTTGAAGAGGCGGAGCATATCAAGCTCAGTGAGCAGCCCGAGGGCATTTCACCCGAGAACCTGCGGGAGATCACCTCGGCCATCGTATCCGACTGGTGCACAGAAATCAGGCGGGCGCTTGATTTTTTCTATTCCACCTACCCCGACGATCATGTCAAGCGGATCGTTCTCAGCGGTGGCGGGGCCAATATCGGCGAATTCAGGGATCTGCTGGCGGTGGAAACCTCGGCGGATGTCACGGCGATCAACCCGTTTGCCAGCTACTACGTCGACGACGAGAAGTTTGATCCGGCATATTTGGAAAAAATCGGTCCCCAGGCAGCCATTTGCATGGGATTAGCTAACAGAAGAGTAAATGACAAATGATACGAATCAATCTACTGCCATTTCGGGCGGCGCGCAAAAAGGAAAATGTTCGCAAGCAGGCGTCTATTTTCATGCTCTCGATTTTTCTGGGCGTCATTCTGCTTGGCTACTTGAGTTTCATGTTCGGCAGCAAGGTCGGCAAGATGTCGACGCGGATCCAGGAGACCAAAACTGCCCTGGCGCAATTCGATGTCCAGGCAAAAGAGGTCGACCAAATTCAAAAAGATCTGGAAGTTCTCAAAAAAAAGATAGACGTGATCACCAACCTCAAATCCAATCGCAAAGGGCCGGTTCTCCTTTTGGATAGCCTGACCCAGTTGGTGATACCCAAGCGCATGTGGCTCACCAATCTGGAGGCCAAGGGCGATGGGGTCAACATCAAGGGCGTCGCCCTGGACAACCGCACCGTTGCGGATTTCATGACCCAGCTGGAAAAATCCAAACTGTTTGCCAGCGTAAACTTGTCGACCCTCAATCAGAAGACCATCCGGGACGAAATGAATCTGAAGAGTTTCATCATCACCTGCAACAAAGCGGCGGCAGAAAACACGGTGACCAGCGAGGCCAAAAAACAATGAAAAAGTCACGCAATCCCATTCAGATCTTGGATCCGGTTTTCGGAAAATTTGAAAACTTATCGAAGCTGCACCGGATTCTGGTTGTCTGCGGAACCATCGCCATTCTTGTGGGCGGCTTCACCTATTTTTCCTACTACCCGAAGCTGAAGACCCTGAATGCCCAGAAGAAGGAGTACACCCTTCTCCATCAAAAGCTGACCGCGGCCCAGCAGAAAGCGGCCAACCTGGAGAAATTCCGGGAGGAAAAGCGCAAAGTCGAAGCCCACTTCCAGGTGGTCAAAAAAGCCCTTCCCGAAAAGGAGGATATTCCCTCCCTGCTGGCGGGGGTCTCGCAGTCCGGTCAGGATTCCGGTCTGGATTTCGTTCTGTTCCAGCCCAACCCTGAAGTTCTCAAGGACTTTTACGCCGAGATTCCGGTTTCCATCAACGTGACCGGCGAGTATCACAATGTGGCGTCCTTTTTTGACCGGGTATCCCGTCTTTCCAGGATTGTCGACATCAAGGACATCGAAATGACACCGATTTCGGATGTCAAAACGGTCAGGAAGGCCTCGGCCAACAGTTCGCAGGCGGTCCCGGCCAACGTCCTGAGCACCAAATGCACCGCTGTCACCTACAAATTCGTCGAAAAAGCGCCCCAGCAAACGGCCCCCGACGCCACCAAGTCCAAAAAATCCGAAAAGAAGAAATAAGCCATGGATAAAAAACACGCCATTAAAGTGACTTCCGCCTGTTTCGTCCTTTCGCTGCTGATCCTTACGGGCTGTGAAACGCGCACCAAAACGGCCCGAAACCCGGAGGTGGTCAAAAAGAAGATCGTCGTGGCCCAGGCCGACAACCGGTCGGTGGCGGTGGCGCAGACCGACACCGGGGCCGGCAGCCCAGGTGCGATCACCTTGGACAAAACAGCCGATGGACTGGAAATCAACACCCTGGAAACCGCCGAGCTCTACAATCCGGAAGGCAAAACCGATCCTTTCGCACCGCTTTTCAGAGAAGAACCGGTGGCGGCCTCCGGAGCCCTGGCGGTCAAGACCCAGCGGGCGCAGCAGCGGATTCCGTTGACGCCGCTGGAAATGGTGGATCTCAGCCAGCTCAAACTGGTGGGTATCCTGCGTGCGGACAGTGGCAACAAGGCCCTCGTCGAAGAGTCCAACGGAAAGGGGTACGTCGTTAAAAAGGGCGTTTATCTGGGGTCTCGCGGCGGGCGTCTGGAAAAGATCCTCAAAGACAGCATCGTTGTCTACGAACCCCTGCTGCCGGTGCATGAGGTCGACGAAAAGTCAATTTACGACGTCGAGGGCAAAAATTTCTCGATCTTTGAGGCCGAGGGCAAAAAATTCGCCAATGTCGATGGAAAGAAGTTCGAGGCGCTCGTCAGCACCATAGACGGTAAAGCTTTTTTTGTTGATCCCAAGGAACTGAAACTTCAGAAACCTGCTGGAGAATGACAACATGAACTACCCAATGGCAAACATCTTTTCGAAACGGGCGCTGAGACTCTGTGCGGCAATTTTGGCGGTGGTTTTTTGCGGCTGCGCCACCCAAACGGCCAACAACACTCCCGGGGACGCGTTGCAGGCCCCATCAGCGAAGCAGACGATTTCAAAAATCACCACCAGCGAAGAGGGCGGGACAGTCACGGTAACACTGGCGGCCGATCAGAAGCTGGCCTACACCGCCATTAAACAGGCGAAACCGCTGGCGGTGGTGCTGTACTTTCCGGAAACCCGGATGGACCAGGTGGCGTCCGTTTTGGCGCCCGCCCCCAACGAGGTCATTTCCTCCATCAGGGTAGCCGGAAAAGATGTCGGCGGTACTCCGGCGCGCGTTGAAATCCTGCTGAAAAAGGATGTGCGCTATGATGTCGACGCCGATGACCAGAACCTCCGTTTGGTGTTCAGCAAAACCGCGACCGCTGCGGCCCCGGTTTATGCCGCGGCGCCCGCTTCGGAGGCCGCCCGGTCTGCCAGGCGATTTGAACAAATTGAAATCGTTCCCGGGAAAGATCGCGTCGATCTATTGATCCAAGCTGACGGGCCGGTGGATGATTACAAAACATTTTCAATCGAAACACCGCCGCGAATGGTTTTTGATCTGCCCAAAGTCACGCTCGCGGGCAATAAAGAGCAACACTTTGCGGTCAAATCCCCCTTGATCAGTCAGGTCCGGGTGGCGGGTTATCCGGATCGTACGCGGATCGTCCTGGACACCGACCCGAAGTATTTCAAAGGGTTTTCCGCCAAGGTGAGTGATAAAGGGCTGATGATCCAGGTGGTCGATCCGGCCAAACCCGTGACGGCCGTAGCCGCAGGACCCGTCGCCGCGCCCCTTGCAGTGGCCGCCGGTGAGCCGGCCTGGGTCAACCGGGTCGACTTTTCAAGCGAAGCCGACGGTAGATCGGCCATCATCATCGGGACCACCCAACCCGTCAAGTTCAAAATTGCCAAGGCCGGCGATAAAAAGCTCGATCTGAACCTGTTCAATACCAGTCTGCCGGCGCATCGCAAGCGCCCCCTGATCACGACACGCTTTGAGAGTGCCGTGGACCGGATCCTTCCGGTTCAAACCAAGGAGATGACTGACCGCTCGCTGATATCCATCGAGCTGCGTGAAAACGTGCCGTATTTTGTCGAGCAAAAGGACAACCTGCTGACCCTGCGCTTTGAGAAGTCTGCGATTGCGCCCCGGCCGGTTGAGGCCGCCAATCTGCCCGGCTGGCAAAAGGCGTTGACGGAAAGCGACGTCCGGGATGAGGGCCCCACCGCCCGGGCGGCTGCAGCGCGGCCTGCCCCGGCCGAGGCCCCCAAGGCGGCGCAGCCCCTGATGCCGGCGACCAAGTGGGAAGAACTCGAAAACGGCGTTACCTATGCAAAGGCCCAAAGCGGACCTGAAGCCTATGATTTGCAGCGGCTGGAGA